>JAZBNQ010000360.1:0-4838 GCA_036350775.1 Mariniphaga sp. | reverse complement strand
GCCCGCTACTGAAAGCGCTTCTGCACCCGAAATTTTTAATGCACGCGTAAAAACCCAAGCCAACCCGTACACTACTTTTTGGATGATTCCCCAGTAAAATAAAAGACTGGTTAAAGCCGAAAAGAAAATAATAGTTGGCAATACCTGGAAAAGGAAAATAAATCCATAGGTATTTTCATCCATTAAATCACCCAGCAAAAACTCACTTCCTGCCTTGGTGAAATCGAGAATTTTGACAAAAATTTGCCCAAAAAATTCAAATCCGGTGCGAATAAACGGAACATAAAGCACTCCCACAGCAAGCAACACCTGGATTGCCAAACCTGTAATTACAGTCCGCCAGGGAATATTGCGCCGGTTGGTACTTAGCAAAAAACCCAGCAAAACAAGCACTGCCATGCCTAAAAATCCTCTCAGTAACGTTACAACTGAAAAAGGTTTTTCACGTTCTTTCGACAATAAAATAACAGAAGTATCGGAAGTGTCTTCTTCCACCGAAATTTGTTCATTGGTAGGTTGAATGGGATCGGTGGTTTGGGCAAATGCCGGTTGAAAAAAGAAAATGCCGGCACAAATGACCAGCAAAGCAAGGATTTTATTCATTTTTTTGGTTAGTTTTTCTTTCGGTTACTAATTTCATCACGTAAAACAGAAGCTTTTTCATAATCTTCGTTTTGTACTGCTTCGTTAAGCAACTCCTCCAATTCTTGCAACGTGTAGCGCGAAAATGGTGTCGATTCAGAAGAACCTGGTTTTTTCATGGTTTTTCCTGATTCGGGTTGTTTGGCTTCGTCTCCTTCAAGCACTATTCCGGCTTTGTTCAGAATATCTTCAGTAGTGTATATCGGGCATCTGAACCGCAGTGCAAGTGCTACTGCATCTGATGTACGGGAATCAATTTTTACTTCCCGGCCATCCATTTCGCAAAGCAATTCAGAATAAAAAATTCCTTCTTCAAGCTTGTGTATAATCACTTCAAGCAGTACAATATTAAACGCCAGAGCTATATTTTTAATTAAATCGTGAGTTAACGGGCGCGGAGGTTTTAAGCCTTCCAGTTGAATGGCAATAGCTTGCGCTTCAACCGGCCCAATAATAATAGGTATCCTTCTGTCACCGTTCTCCTCCGACAAAACCAACGCATAAGCGCCTGATTGTGTTTGGCTTACTGACAAACCCAGAATATTCAATCGTATTTTTTGCATTCCTCCCAAGTCCGGTTTTTATTGTGAAAACAAATATAGCAATCATTTTTGTTTTTACTCTGAATACATTACCCGATTTCAATTTCACATAAACAAGGCATAGTTGAAAATCAGATTGAAATAAGTGATACATCTTTTTTATGTTGCAGAACATAGAAAAAGCTATTGACTTTTATATAAAAATAGTTATAACTTTGTATAGTTCAAAAAAATTGAAGTATTAATAACTTAAAGTATTAAAGCCATGGTACGAAAATTGAAAACGGACAGAGGAATCCAGGGATTGGTTCCGGCAATTGCATCCTTACTCGTATTTTTTTTATCAGCAATTGTGTTTAATCTGCATCATGCATTTAATATTCTGGGCGGAATAATGATCTTTTATGCCTTTTTGTTTGGCTTTTGGGCGTTCTATAAAACGGGCAACTATTATTTCCTGGTCACTTTCTTTTACATGCTGTCATTTGGATTACTCTTAATATTTATGGATATGCCAAATGATTTTAGCGGACCTAAACCAAAATTTACAGATGAAATGAAAGCAGCATTGGTTTTTGTTTATCTTTTTATGTTTTGGTTAATGTATGTTGCCTATAAACGTACTTTAAAATATAAAGGCAGGGAAGTGATGGAATTGGCAGCATGGGATGTCGGGGAAGGTCCGGAGACTTATACAGAAAGGCCGCGTCCTGCCGGTAGGATTGATTATTCGAAATATGATATCATTGACTTTGCAAATTATCTGAAACGAATTTTGGTGTGCATGTCCTTTGTTGAAGAGAACAGGGTATTGTTGGTTCCGGTTAAAATGGGCAGGGAATTTGAATTTCTCTACAATCCAAACTACGATTACCTCAGTAAAACATGGATTTCCTTTGATTTCGAAGGGCAGGTTTCGGTGCACATATCAAAAGAAGATTACCTCGATTATAAAGAGGATTTGGCATTTGATCATCTATGCGAATCATTGGGGCAGTTGATGATTACGTTTGCGGATTTCTATATGCGTGGCGATAAGGTACGGATACTCGACAGGTTAAATTCAGTTAAAATTGGATTATTCTCTTAATTATGAAATTTGAAGAAGCAGCCAGATTTGGCACATACATATCAAAAAGTTTTGCAAAAGACATCTTTCGGCTTTTGAATAATTACCGCGACATTTCTGCCTCGGAGGCGGCATCGAGGCTGGGAATGCACATTCAAACGGTTCAGGATTTTCTGGAAGCCATGGCCGACCTGGGTGTACTTTCAAAAAAAGAGACCATAGAAAGAAAAAGGCCTTATTTCAGATACACGCTGAATACTCAAAAAATTACTTTTGAGATTGACTTACAAAAGGAATTGGAAATTTCGGGCGAAGACTATCTCGAAAAATCAAAAATCCGTGAAAAGAAAAATGCCGGTGTGCGATTTTCGCTGGCGCGAAATGGCCAATATTTTAGCAATCTTGCAATATGGGTTGGAAAAGGCCGCCAACGCTCCGAGAAAAAAATCAACTTAACTACTGCACAGGGGAAGTTCCTCTACAATTTGCCATTCCCCGATGGCGAACATTTGACACTTGAAGAAATCCGGGTAAAAGCCGGTATCGAAAATGACGACATGTCTGAAATAAAAGATTTGGTTAATGAACTGATTCATTATAAGGTTATTGAAGTATTGAATAATGGGTGATGCGAATTCTAATTCGCATTAATAATTATATCAACATTCTTGAAATGGCGAATCGGAATTCACCCAACCTGATTGAAATTTTTCTAAAAGAAATGTAGTTTTTTCTGTCGTTTTGCGACCAACAGGTTGAAAACAAAAAAATGAAAAGGCAAAAATCAATAAAAAAGGAATTTAGTGAACTGATTCAAAAGAACCAGGCGATCATTCACAAAATAACCATGGTTTACGTAAACGGCCGAGCCAACCGGGAAGACCTTTTTCAGGAAATTTGCCTGCAACTTTGGAAATCCTATCCCAACTTTAGGAAGGAATCTCAGTTTAGCACCTGGTTGTATCGGGTAGCGCTGAACACAGCCATTAGTAATGTAAGGAAAGAGAAAAAATCATTTTCTTTTGAACCACTTCGTGAAACCGATAAAATTGTGGAAGTTGGGGACGATGAGAAAGAAAAAGTAAAACTCTTGTACCAGGCTATTTCTAAACTCAACAGAATAGACAAGGCCATTATTTTACTTTGGCTGGATGAGAAAAACTACGAAGAAATCGCATCAATTATGGGAACATCGAAAAAAAATGTGAGCGTAAAACTGGTGCGCATTAAGCGGAAATTGGAAGAGTTGGTTAATCAATCAGTAAAACAGGAGTCATGAACGATAACGATAAAAACTTAAAAGACATGTGGAACAAAGCAGAAAACCTGATGGGAGCATCGGATTATGAGAGCGCTGCCATCAAACAATTTATTTCGGGCCGATCGAACGATACCGCCCAGAAAATCAGAAACATCATCATTTTTGATATTGCACTAAAATTACTTGTACTGGTTGTACTGGCCGTCGATTTTGTCCTTTATTATGGAACCACCAATGTAATGACTGTAACGCTTGCCGGAATTGCATTAATTATTCCATTGGTATATTATCAGTTAAAAATGTTACGCCGCTTCACGGAAGCAGCTGACAACGGCCAAAGTACACGCGACAAGCTGGCCTCGATGCTCACGTACCTGAAAACAAAGTTTTTATCCACTTTGCTTTCAGTTTCCATTACCTATTTGTTTGTATTTATTGCAGGTTCGCTGGCCTACTTTTATGCGGCCTATGGTTATGTGAGGAAACTCGACGGAGTTGATTTTATGGTTTTCCTTGGATTTATTACGATTGGAATCGTATTCAATTTCATAGTTAACCAGGCGCAAATAAAGTACCACATCAAACACCTCGAGGTCTGTTTGTCTGACCTTAACGACAAGAATCTGGAACTGGTATCGGAAAATATTGAGCTGCAACGTAAACAAGATCGCTCCAATAAGCTGTTACTGGGTTTGGTGGTTGTTATTGGTTTTGTTTTGCTCATTGCAGTATTTCTGAATTTATAAGGTAGCAGCATAAAAGAACCGGTTAAAAATCAAAGTCTTTTGAAAACAGAAAAATAGAATTTTATTAACAGGTTCTGCTTGCTGCCAACAACAATTTTCAACTAAAATTTTAAGTCATGAAAACAATTTTTAAACTTACGTATGCGCTAGCTGTGTCCGTACTTTTGTGGACTTCAGCAGCCGGGCAGTCGTTAAAAGAGCTGCCAAAATCGTGGAACTTCGCAGTAGAAATCAACGGTGTACTCTGCGGTTTCTCCGAATCGAAAATCTCAACAATCGAAAGAGATGGCAAAGAACTACTGAGCCTGAATGAGGAAGTATTGGTTAAACAGTCGGCCTTAGGAGGGAAAGTTGATCTGATTATAAGAAACAATGCCCTAATTGAGCCATCCACAGAACTTCCGGTTTTTATAGAACAGCGGTTTAAAACTACTGCGGAAGTGTACACATCTGTTACATTTAATAATGGAGTTGCTTATTTTACATCTGTTGAAGGAGGAAAAGTGAAGCAGATTCAACTTAATGATGATGTTATACTGGAAAACACGCTTTCTTATCCTCATTTAATGAAAGATTTT
>JAZBNQ010000359.1:0-2974 GCA_036350775.1 Mariniphaga sp. | reverse complement strand
CAACTTAAAAATTGAAAAATATAAATGAGATGATTAATCTTCTTTTACACTTGTTTAATTATTTTTCAGATAATCGTATTCAATATTTCTTCAATCTAATTGCACCGTGAGATTATCGGAGAAAGTATAATAATCGGAAACCAAAAAAGGGCAACCTCTGTTGCCCCATTTTAAACCAAACATTGAACGGATAGAACCGCTCACCAATTGAACATTTCAAAACTACAAAAAGAATTATTCAATTGAAAATGTTCGTACATTTCAATGAATATGTGAGTAAACTGACATATTTTATTTTGGTTAACACAAAGGGTGGCTGAATTTTGCTGCCCTTTTTGCTTTATTAACGGGCTTAATTAAAACCATGTACCTGTAAATTTTGGCCTCTGGGAACATGATTACTCAATGTTTTATTTAGAATAAATCTACGTATGATATTAATCTAAATATCAATCCTTTGTCTTAACTTGAATCAATGACGGGAAAGGTGCCATTGAGTTCGTTGAACTACTTTTGCATAAAAGTTGGGTGTACATATAAAGGCCCTTTAGCTCAACCTGACAATAAAAAAAAACCTAACTTGTTGGGTTTACAGACGTTGTAGTAACAATATTAATAAACCTATAAATCTAACATCATGAGAAAATATTTATTTCTAATCCTAATTGCTTTTAGCTTGATAAACTGTAAGCAAAAAAACAAGTTAATAACACTGTAAAAACTGATGCTATTCAATTTGGTCAAGTTGACAGTTTGTATTCAAACATTTTGGAAGAATCCCGAAAAATCTGTTTATATATTCCGGAAAGTTACACGGAAATAGGTGAGAATAAAAAATATCCGGTACTTAATTTTCAGTACTTTCGGAGATAAAATCGAGACCATTAAGAAACCGACTGATACAAGGCGCTGATTTTAAGATTTATCGAAACAAGGATCGAGCCCTGGTGGCTAACCAGCCATAAAAAGAGTGTAATTTTTTTTGTGCTCCTTTTTTGTTATAAAACAAATCATTATACATTCATTAAAAAAAGTTTTCGGAGTATTTATTCAATTTTTTGACCGAAAATCGTGTCTTCAACGATATGGCAATATTTTCCTGTAACCATAGAATTTTGACGGATTATATCATTGTTTAAAAGCAACTTATTTAGTAACTTGAAATAAAATAACTATTTCCATGAAAAAAGTTATACCACTGATTTTTTACTTTCTTTTTATTTTGGTTGCGTGTAACCGGGATCGTTACCATACAAAGTTGCCGAAAATCAGCGTCGGGGAATTGAAATTTGCGCCTGCTTGCTACCCGGAAAAACCGGAAATTCCATCACCTGCTCAGTCAAAAAACGGTCGAGGGGTGGTGTTGGTAAAAACAAAAAACAAACAATATACGTGGCTTGATGTCACGGTTGAAAACGGAGAGCCCTTTAATTATAAAGAAAATCTTTATGGAAAGGGGAACCAGCTTCTTGCTAACGTGTTAGATTTCCCGCATTATGCAAAAACAGGCGTTCATTCAAAAAATGAATTGCGAAATACAAAAATGATTACCGGGCGTTCCGTCTCTCAAATTACAATAGACGGCAGGCCATGGGGATCATCCGGCGTGGGTTTTTTGGCTGAAGATGAAACCATCTTGTCGGTAATTTATTCTGACAATGAAACGGTTAAAAAACTAAAGCTAACACACCCCGACATTGCACGACCACTTTTTCATTTCTGGAATTTAACACGCGATTTTGAAAAGCACAGCCTGGATACGATTTCGAACCAGAAAATTGAACTGGAATCCTTTTTTTACAACGGGCATGAAATTCAATTTAACATTGAAGGAAGCCGGGGTTGGCAGGAGTCAGTTTTTGATGATGAAATTCTCGGTTCGGGCCACATTGAAATCTGGAGAGAATTAACAAGACATGAGAGAGAATTTTTGAAGAACAACTATTCAGAACTGACTTCAAGCCAACTCCGGGATTTACAAAAAATGCTTGGTCATTTTCGTACCGGAGAAATGGTATTTTTCTACATCACCCGCTACGGATTTTACGAAGGACACACGGAATACCGTGTTGATCCGGTTTCTGCTGCCCTTATCTTTGGACTGATTTCAATAGAGGATGCTCACCAGGCCTGTGGAAATTTGTACCGTTATTTTAACTCACATTCCACTCAAAACCCGGTTTGAAATGAAACGTATTTGTATTCAATTGGCAACAACTTTTTTAATCCTTTGGGCCGGTTTTACAGGTGCACAGAATCAACAGCAACGAATTGATTCGCTGGTAATGCTAATGCGAACTGCAGGACGCGAATGGAATAATTATGCAACTCCCCTGATTAAAATTGGCGAGGCTGCCGTTCCCGGCCTGATAAAAAATGCAGAGGATAAAACGCTGAATCAGTGGAACCGGCGGATTTCAGTTATGACGCTCAATCAAATCGATTCAAAACAGTGGGTAAATCCTGCTTTAAAAATCCTGTTTGATGAAAATGAAGATCCTGTTTTGCGAAATCATACTACTGCCGGATTACGCGGGGAGGATCTCACTTTTGTAAAAACAGAATTATGGCAACTTTATAATCAAACTGAAGAGGAATCGTATAAATCGAATTTAGCCGGCTTACTATTAACAGCCGATACTGCACTTGCCTACCAGGCATTTTGCGAACTTTATCAATCAGAAACCAGCCACCTTAAAAGAAATGCCCTTTACAATCTGGTCCGCATCCGGCCAAAAGAATCAACAGCCTGGTATTTAAATGCCCTCCAATGTGGAGACTGGATGACTGCTAACCTGGCCATGGACAGCCTTATTCATTCAGATGATTTGAGTCCTGACGATTTTTTTTCGATTTATAATCGCCCCGGCGTAAGTGAGGAAGTTCAGTGGCGAATTGTCTACACGCTTGGCCACAGTAAAAATCCCGATTTTATTCCGTTTTTTGTTGAGGCCCTGCAAAATGAGAAATGGCT
>JAZBNQ010000358.1:0-6316 GCA_036350775.1 Mariniphaga sp. | reverse complement strand
CGAAAAACACACAAATTTATTCTGAAGCAGAATTTTGTAAGGCGCTTTGCTGATTTGAAAAATCTCTTCCAGAGAAAGATTGGTTTCTATCGGAGTTGGCTGGGTGAAATTCAATAGGTAAGTATCGCCCTTGTGAATATGTTGCTGCACCAAATCGAATCCTTTTTTGTATTCCGGAAATGAAACCGGTAATGTTTCCCAAAGCGTCAATTTTGGTTTTTTTACAGAAACTTGGCCAGATTGTTTTGCGGGAGTATGCCATTTCAGATTATCCGGCAAAGCGTCAGCAGAAAAAATCAGCGGCTTTTCCATCAAAAAATCAATCAGAAAAACAAAGGGCTCTCCCTTGAGTCCGCGGTGGTTCATTTCCCTTCGTATTTTTTCTGCATTATTCATCCTGGCAGGCAAAGTTATAAATTTTTGGATGAGAGAAATTTGAATTCAAATTCACTTCCAAATCCCGTCAATATTTCTATTTTTGACTGAAAATTGCATTGAAATGGATATTGGAAAGAATATCGCTGAATTAAAACAAACGTTGCCTGATGGAATAAAACTGGTTGCAGTTTCTAAAAAAAAGTCACCCGAAACCATTATGGAGGCTTACAACGCCGGCCATAAAATTTTCGGGGAGAACAAAGCACAGGAACTGATTCAAAAACAGGAAGAGCTACCGAAAGACATCGAATGGCATTTTATTGGACATTTGCAAACCAACAAGGCCAAATATATTGTACCATTTGTAAGTATGATTCACGGCATTGATTCCTTTAAAATTTTAAAAACCGTAAACAAAGAAGCCAAAAAGAATAACCGCATTGTTCCTTGTTTGCTCCAATTTCACATTGCTCAGGAATCCACTAAATTCGGTCTTTCGGAAGAAGAAGCCTATGAAATTCTGGATTCAGACGAATACAAAACCCTGAAAAATGTCTCCATTGTTGGTGTAATGGGAATGGCTACTTTTACCGACAATGAAATGCAGGTGCGAAATGAATTTCGGTTTCTGAAAAAAATATTCGATAAACTGAAAAAAGAGTATTTCAGCCGGAAAAAAGAATTTAAAGAGATTTCAACAGGCATGTCGGATGATTATGCAATTGCTGTGGAAGAAGGAAGCACCATTGTACGCATTGGCAGTAAAATTTTTGGCTCACGATAATCTGGTAGTTTTTTGATAAATGTGTAAATTGAAATTTTGAATTTTGAACTTTAAACTGAATTCGATGGCAAATTTAGAAACAACATACCTGGGATTAAAATTGAAAAATCCGCTTGTTGCAGCAAGTTCGGGAATTACAAATTCTGCAGAAAAAATAAGAAAACTGGAGCAGGCCGGCATTGGGGCCGTGGTTTTAAAATCGGTTTTTGAAGAGCAGATTAACAATGAAGTAACCAGCATGTTATTACAGGATTCCCAGAATACGGGATATCCGGAAGCGGAAGATTACATCCGGAATTACCTGCGCGACAATACCGTAACCAAACATGTTAAGCTGATTGAAGAAACCAAAAAAGCAGTGGATATTCCCGTTATTGCCAGTGTAAACTGTGTCTCAGCGAGCGAGTGGACTACTTTTGCTAAAGATTTTCAGGAAGCCGGCGCCGATGCACTGGAACTGAACATCTTTTACGTTTCCGTTGACCGGCGTGAAAAACCGGGCGTTGTAGAACAGCTTTATATTGATGTGCTGGAGAAAGTAAAAAAAGAAGTTTCCATCCCGGTTTCGGTAAAAATTGGATTATATCACAGCAACATTATTGGTATGGTTGACAAGCTGAAAGCCAACGGAGCAAAAGGTGTGGTGATGTTCAACCGTTTTTACGAACCCGACATAGACTTGGATAAACTGGAACTTACCTCATCTGAAGTTTTCAGTTCGCCGGTGGAAATTCGCCATACCCTGCGATGGGTTGGACTGGTTTCTTCTGAAATTGCAGATATCGATATTGCCGCCTCAACCGGCATTCACGACGGGAAATCGGTGGTGAAGCAAATTTTAGCCGGTGCAAAAGTTGCCCAGCTTTGTTCTACCTTGTATGTTAACGGGAATGATGTAATTCCGGCCATGATTTCAGAAATGGAAACCTTTATGAAAAAATGGAACTTTAAACGGATAGAAGATTTCAGGGGAAGGCTTTCGTATAAAAATATTCCCGACCCCATGGTTTACGAGCGCTCCCAGTTTATGAAATACTTCTCCGGAAGGGGAAAATAACCTGTTTAATATGCTGCATAAGCAGTTTCTGATTCTTATTTGTAATGTTTTTTTTATCCCCGTTGGTTTGTATTCCCAGGTAAATGAAACGGCCATCCGTATCGATAATTCAGGAGCTGATACCGTATTTTATTGTAATGGGCCTGTTGCCGTTGCTCCGGAAATTTCCATCGAAAATTTAAATATTGTAAACGCTTCTGATGGAATAAAAATTTCCATCGCCAATTACCGTCCAGGAGAGGATTCTTTGTATTTTGAAGGTGCCGGTGTCACTGCCAAATGGGACAACACTTACGGAAACCTGGAACTGAAAGGAATTGCCGGTGCCGCAATTTATGAACAGGCCATTCGCCAGGTTTACTATCAAAATCTTTCGAATAATTCCAATAAAAATCCACGTTCTTTTTCCATTACACTTTTAGATGCGGATTATCTGCCCTACACCCGTCATTTTTACAGGTACATCAGGAAACTCGACATAACATGGACTGAAGCAAGAGATTCTGCCGCCAACATGAGATATTACGGGCTGCAGGGGTACCTTGCCACCATTACCTCTTCAGTTGAAAACGACTTTATATGGAGTAAAATTGACGGGGTGGGCTGGATTGGTGCCACCGACGAAGAAACTGAAGGGGTTTGGAAATGGGTAACCGGTCCCGAGGCCGGAAAACACTTTTGGCAGGGCACGCACAATAATGGCTATGCAGTAAATGGCAGTTTTACCTACTGGTCGGAGGGGGAACCCAACAGTGCACATGGTGAAACAAACAATGGTGTTGGAGAGGATTACGGGCACATAAACCAGGCGCCCGATAAAAGAGAAAAATCGTGGAATGACCTTCGGAATAACGGCGATGGGCAAAACTCTCAATATTACCGGCCTCAAGGGTTTGTGGTTGAATTTGGAGGAATGACTGGTGATCCCGTTGTGCAGCTTTCGGCAGCAGCAGTTGTGGCCTGGAACCAAAAACCGGATATGCAACTGCTGGATTTTAACCCGTTGGTGTGTGGAAATTTGAACCAGCAAATCAAACTGGAATTTAACCAGGAAGTTACAACACTTCTCCGTCCGGTTATTGGAAATGCCACGGTTGAAAACGAAACAACGCTTTTACCTGTAGTAAATGTAACCGATTTCGGAAGTTACAGTTTTGAAGTGAGTTATACCAATACGCATGAATGCACCTGGAAGGATACAGTAAGTATGAAATTTCAACATCAGCCAACCGCCCGTTTTCAAATTGACGATGCAGAATGTGAAGGGTACAACCTGAAACTGAATTTTGAAGGAGAAACTGTCGGTGATTCCCGTTTCGACTGGTATTCAAACGACACGTTGTACCATTCAGGAATAAATATGGATGCGCTGGAAATACCGCTGGGTTATGGAATATTTGATCGTTCGGTAAAGTTGGTAATCGATGAAAACGGTTGTGCGGATAGTTTGAGACTTCCTGTAACTGTTACACCGGTTTTGAATTTTTGGGCAGAAAATCCGGAAGGATGTACCCCTCTAAATGTACAATTTGATTACAATGCCACAGAAGCGATTGATTCTTTTTACTGGGATTTGGGGGATGGAAATACTTCCACAGAAGAAAAGCCATCGCAAATCTTTCAGAATCCCGGCACCGATGATATGAAATTTGATATTTCCCTGAAAATTGTATCGGTTGAAGGATGCGAAAACTCTGGAACTGTAAAAAATCTTGTAACTGTTCATCCGATTCCATTGCTCGACTTTGATTTCAGTGAAGCAATTTGTTATACTGAAACCGAAGAAATAAGGCATATTGGTTCGGCAAGCTCAAAAGATACTTTTTTTTGGGATTTAACCGAATTTGATGATGATGAAATTTTGGCAAATCCGGGAAATACTTCCGGACCGCTTGAAATTCAGCTTTTAAACCGGCCAATTGTTGAGGTTGGGTTACAGGTTGTTTCTGAATTTGGCTGTAAAACAGATACGCTTTTCAGAATTTTTAAACGGAAGCCAATTTTTTCAATCCCGTTGGATACAATCGGTGGGTGCCCGCCACTGGATGCGGCCATGCAATTAACCACAACCGATTCGGTTGATTCAGTAGATTATTTTTGGGATTTGGGAAATGGAAAAACGGGAAGTGGTTCTTCAGTATCGCAAATTTACACAGAACCCAACCAGTTTCTTGATGTTTCAGTTGTTGCCACTTCTTCCCTCACACAATGTTCAGATACTTTTTTTCTTCCCGGGAAAATTTTTGTTTATCCCGTTCCAGTAGCGGGTTTTAAGGCAAACCCACCCGATGTGCTTATTAGCAACCCGGTTATTCAGTTTGAAAATCAAAGCCTGGGGGCAACACTATTCGCATGGGATTTTGATGATGGTAATTTTTCAGATGCAGAACAACCGAAGTACCAGTTCGAAAACATGGGATTGTATCATGTCAGGCTTTCGGTTGCAAACAATTTTGGTTGTACCGATACTGTTTTTTCAGATGTTTCTGTTGCATTCGACCGGGTTTTTCCACCCAATGCTTTTTCTCCCAATGCTGCAAAAACTGAAGACAGGGAATTTCGCATTTATTCCGAAGGGATAGTTAATGATGGTTATAAATTGTTAATTTTTAACCGCTGGGGTGAAGTGATTTTTGAGTCTCAAAGCCAGGAGAGCGGTTGGGATGGAACCATGAAAAATGGTAAATATGCACCATCTGGTGCATATTCCTGGGTGATTCAATATTATGATTTTCTGGGTAAAAAACACAATCAGCAGGGAACTGTTACCTTGGTTTTCTGAGATACTATTCAAAACAAAAATCACGTTTTATTCGTACAAATGGATGTTATGAATACAACTGTGAGATATAGAAGTGATTATGAAAACTACCCGCCCTACAAGGTGTACTATCACAAAAGTGTAAGGTACCACTTGTCTCATGAAAGATTTGTGGTCCCCTGGCAAATGGAAGAAGGCAAAAAAGAAAAAACGACTTCAAAATAGGTTTTTTCAATGTGGGGAAGTAGTTGTGATGAAGCCGGTTATTTACTGACTTTAAATCATCGGGATGAGGAGTTTATCCCGGGGAGGTATTTCTTGTTTCTGCCCCAAATAAAAAATCAGGGATATTTCGTGCGACCCGTAGCTGTAATTTGAAAGCTTTGATAATGTATAGTCAAAACTATATCCCACCTGAAATTTTTCATGTGCAAACCCTGCCTGAGCAATAATCGCATCCGGCCTCACATCAATATTATTTCTATACCAGCCACCAAACAAAAACGATTTTTCAATCATGTAAATTCCCAGGTTCAGTTGTTTAAAACTGCCTTGCTGCTGGTATAAAATATTTGGAGAAAGTTTAAAAACACGGGAAAGCAAACCATGATGCAAACGGTGCAACCTTGCTCCTGCATGAACTGTTGCTTTAACTGGAATTTTTCCTTTTTGATCGCCTTCAATTACCGATTCATCGGGTCGTGTGATGTGGTGTGCTGATGCTCCCCAGAAATATTCACCATGCTGTCCAACGGCTCCAATGGCAAAATCGGGGAAGAGTTTTTTTTCATCGGAATAACCGGCAAGCATGTATTCTGAGATTTCTCCGCTCAGTTGGTCAATTCCCGAAGGAAAAACCAGATTACTGAGATTGAATTGTTTAAGCGTAAAACCTCCCTGCAGACCAAGTGTCATAAAACTTTCGTAACCCAGTTTTATGTGGTGTGAATAGATAACTGAAGCTGAATTGCTGTTTATCACATTGTTCAGTTCCTGGTCGCGCATGGCCTGAAAACCAAGTCCGGCGTTTGAGTTTTTCAGCAGCTGGTCATACGAAAGGGAATAAGTAGTAAAAGTAGCTCCTTTTTGTGGCCACTGGTTCCGGTAGTTGATTGCCATTCGTGGTAGTTCGGAAGTTCCGGCAAATGCGGGATTCAGGTGCAACGGATTGGCAAAAAACTGGGAAAAACCCGGATCCTGACCAGAGAGGTTTCCAAAGAATAAAACAAACAGCAAAATGAAAATCCAGTGACGCATTCAACTCAACTTTTAAAGGCCGGGTAAAGTAACAAAATTAAAACAACCCCGGTGGCGGCGCCCATGGATTTTTTTCGTT
>JAZBNQ010000357.1:0-5464 GCA_036350775.1 Mariniphaga sp. | reverse complement strand
TGAATCTCTCACATCAAAAAAGCACGGATTGCGTCATTGGTGCAGTCAGAAAATCAGCACCATGTAAATATCTATTCATTATTCAACCGGTTATGTCAGAGGCTGCCCTTTTGAGGCAGCCTCTGACAATTTATCCGG
This sequence comes from Mariniphaga sp., assembly GCA_036350775.1. Lineage (GTDB taxonomy): Bacteria > Bacteroidota > Bacteroidia > Bacteroidales > Prolixibacteraceae > Mariniphaga. Next base: position 5,326 of record JAZBNQ010000357.1, on the reverse strand, counting down.
GACTTTTGGTTGTGTTAATTCATGGTCAGTACTTCGTACCAATGCCCGAAACTGCCTGCGTCAACAATCATACGCCCTAAAAGAAAGTACGAATTGCCTTCGCGGTAAGGTTCCGAATAGTAATAGGAATCCGGCTCATCTGCATCCGGCATAGCCAGGGAAACCAGGCCGTAATCTTCGTCTTCGTAGCCGGTTTCCTGGGTAGAATACCTGATGTTGTTTTCGCTATCTACTGAAAATGTAATGTTATACCCTTCAGCGTAGCAATTTAGAATTCTGAATACATCCGCTTCTTCAGCTTTTTCAACTTCCACATTCCAATCGTTTCCAATAAATTCTGAGCTGAAAACGCCGGTACCAAATGGCTTGAATGTTAATGAAAAAGATGCCCGGTAGGTCGTTTCATTGTATAAATCGGAAACATTATCCCCAACAAGCGTTAAGCTAAACTCGTAGGTTTTGGTAACATCTATTAACGATGGATTAATTACAGGTACAATATTCGCGTATGCAATTCCTTTCCCTTCATCAAATGTTACGCTGCTGCTTTCCAGTTGAAAAACACCCTCGATATCTTCATTCATTTCCAGTTGAACACTGGCAGTTGTTGCTGCAGTTAAGTTTGAACGAACTACCTGAACGTTAACTGTATAATCATTTTCAGCTGATAAAACATTTCCGGAAACCACAGGCGAACTGAACGCTACATAAGGCGCATCCGGTTCATAAATTGTTCCCATGTTTTCCTGGTCGCAGGAATAGAGGGCTATGGTAAAAAGCGTCAGGATTAAAACTATTTTTTTCATGCTATTTGTTTTAAGTTTAATTGCTGGCAAACGGATTTTGGTCAGCCGTTTCGTCCATATTTTTATTTCCGTCGAATTCCGATTGCGGAATAGCCATTACAAAGTCGGCGTATTCCGGGTCAAGCGTATTCCGGGTAACCAGCTTGTCGGGGTGGTTACTACCTTCAAAATCGCGTGTAAATCCGGTTTTCAACCGTTTGATATCCATAATGCGGCCTACCTCGCCCCACAATTCAATTCTGCGCTGCAAAATGATTTCGTCGAGCAGTGTTACCGGACCGCCGGCAGGAGTTGTTGGTCCGTTGGCATCGCTGGTTGTTAACGTGTTGGCGTTGGTACGCGACGAAATGTCGTAATCAGGATTTCGTTCGGCCATCAAATCTTCAAGCATGGTTCTTGCCTCGCCATATTTTCCCTGCATGCACATGGCCTCGGCTGCAATGAGCATCATTTCCTCGTGGCGCATCAGGATGTAATCGCCCAGGGCATTAATCGGGTCGGAAAACCGAAACTTAAACTGGTTGTAACTGACTTCGGTTCCAAGTTCCGACTCATCTTCAATGGGGCCATACCACCAGTTGTTTTTACGCACATCGCTTTCAGACATCTGGTTATACAGCCAGGTGCTAATACATTTCCGTGAGGTTTGTGCATAAAATTCAGTATTGGCATCCATGTGCGAAAAGAACGAATCGTAAACGGTGGATTGGTCGGCCACAATACGTAAGCCCCAAAGTACAGACTGTGCATCGGCATCATTAAACGCAAAACCTTTGTTCAACTGGTCTCTTGTCAGCATAGAGGTACCTCCACTCATGGCTGTTTTAGCTGCTGATTCGGCTGCTGCCCATTCATTTTTTTCAAGTGAAATATTCGCCTTGAGCCCGTTTGCCACATAAAAATCGATATGTGAAGGGTGAGATTGCGGTGCCGCAACATCAGGATTCAGTAACCGGAGTGCTTCTTCAATATCAGAATCAATTTGCACATACACGTCGGCAACAGTTCCCCTTGGTTTTCCTTCGGAAATATTTGTGGTGGGTTCGGTATAAATGGGAACTCCCGGTGCATTTTCGTTTCCCATATAAGTTTGCTGGTAAAAACGAATGAGGCTGAAATAGGCATAAGCCCGCAATGCATAGGCCTGTCCCATTAAACTGCTGATTTCGGAAGGTGCTCCCTGCATACCTTCTTCTGCGGCAATGATGGCATTCACATTGGAAATGATGGTATAGTAAAAATACCAGACCGAGTAGGGACGACCATCTTTGTGCGTGTAGTCTGATTTTACATTGTACCGGTAATCGAACCAGAACCATCCCTGGCCACCTTCATGTTGAACCATGTCCTCTCCCATCAGGTCGTAGGTTAATGTAAAAGCAGTAACGGCAAATTCCTCAGGCGCCCAGCCTTCTGACCATTCCTCTGCCACATACATGGCCCTGTAAATTCCATTCAGGGCGACATTGGCTTTATTCACATCCGAGAATAAAACATCGCCGGAAGTACTGTCGGTAGGATTTGTGTCCAGTTCATCCAAACAGGAAACAAATACTGCCGAAAAAATTAATACGAAAAAAATCTTATATATTTTCATAATACCTTGATTTTAAAATTTTAATTCGATTCCCAGAAGGCTGGTACCTACCGGTGTATAGGTAAAATCGGTGCCTCCGGTAAAATTGTGTTGTGGATTCATACCATCCAAATGAGAAAACAGAGCGAGATTATCAAACGATACATAGGCCCTGAACCTTTCAATACCAACGGTTCTTAGCATGTTAACCGGTAAAGTATATCCAAATGTCAGATTCTTGATGGCAAAATAGGAAGCATCAATCAACAGATTGTCCGTGGCAGGTCGTGAAAAACCTGTGCCGTTTTGAATTCGTGGAATATCCGTCACGTCTCCGGGGTTCCGCCAGGCTCTTTCAATGTTAACAGCGTAGTTGGTGCCAATATAGGTAGGGTTCAGTAATCCCCGGTAAACGCCATCCAATATCTTACCACCTACTGAAAAAGTGGTCATAAACGACAAATCGAAGTTTTTATATACGGTAAAGTTGCTTCCGAAAGCTCCGTAAAAATCGGGAATACGACTACCGGCAATCACCTTGCTTTGCGTTGCTTTCTGAAAATCATCAGAGACAAAAAATTCTCCGGGATCGCCGTTTTCGTCGCGGTCGAACACCCAGTAAAGCTGAGCGCCGGTAGCAATATCCACACCTGCCGAGCGGGCCAGGTAAAATGAATTAATTTCCTCGCCTTTGCGCTGGATTCGGTTTCCGTCAACAATCTGATCGGTTTCTCCGTCGAGTTCAACGATTTCATTTTTCAATGTTGTCAGGTTCAGGTTGGCATTCCAAACAAAGTTATTTGACCTGAAAATATTCAGATTGGTATTCAACTCGATACCTGAATTCAGCATTTCACCAACATTGGCCCAATAGCTGTCGAAGCCAAGCGAAGTGGCCATTGGTTTTTCCATGAGCATATCAACGGTTCTGCGCTGATAATATTCGAACGAAAACTCCAGCCCGCTCCATAGAACGGCATCGAATCCCACATTCAGGTTATTGTTTTCTTCCCATTTTATGGAAGTATTTTGAAGTGACGATAGCAGGGCGCCGTTTAAATTGGCATTGGCCCAGTCCAAATCGTAGAGTGACTGCCAACCGTAATAAGTTCCGATCCGGTCGTTCCCCTGTTTGCCATAACTGGCCTTGAGCTTCAGGTTGTCAATAAAGTCGGCAGCTCCAAGAAAATTTTCTTCGCTAATTCTCCATGATGCACCTAATGACCAGAACCTACCCCACCGGTAATCTTCATGAAAACGGGAAGAACCGTCGGTACGAAAACTTGCTGACAAATAATACCTGTCGGCAAAGTCATAAGTAAGATTGCTTAAAACCGATTCAATGGAATAATTATCTTCAAAAGAAGTAAGCAGCGAAGTTGTTGACCCTGGCGCCAGTTCTTTAATTCCTGAATAGGGGAATCCGGTTTTTTCTGCTTCCAATTCATTAATTACAAGCTTGTAAAATTCATGTCCGGCGAGTAAATTAAAGCTATGTTTTCCTATACTTTTTTCATACCGAATAAGCTCATTCACAGTAAATGAAAGGTTTCGGTTGTTCAGCAGGTTCAATCTTCCGCTTACTGTAGCTCCGTCACCAAACTCGGGATTGTTGTATTGAACCTGGCGACTGTTGGCATAATCAAACCCAATGTTTGCTGAAAGAGATAATCCATCGATGGCTGTGTTTAATCCTTTTCCCAAAACGTCGAGGTGAAATCTTCCGGACAAATTATCGGTCGTTGTATAAAAATCATCTTCGTATAAAGTAGCCGCAGGGTTGTAATTCGGATTGGCGCCTGAAGGCCGGGTTAATCCATAATCGAACTGTTTTTCTCCGGTTTCTGAAAGAACAGGATTTCCCTGTGCATCCTGAACATAAACCGGATAGATGGGAGCCAAAAACTGAGCTGAATACCAAACGTTTGAAGAGGCAGTAGTTCCGCCCCATTCCAGGTATGAGCTTTCAGTTTTTGCAAAGTTTACATTCCCGCCGTATTTCAGCCACTCTTTAGGAGTTAATTCTGCACCAATTCTTCCAGAAATTCGTTCAAAATCTGTTGTTTCCAGTAAACCTTCCTCATCCAGATAAGCAAGTGAAGCAAAAATTTTCGAATTTTCTGAACCGCCGGTGAAATAAAGTTGATACTCCTGGCGCGGTGCATTTTTGTTTGTAACTTCTCTCATCCAATCTGCTTCATACAAAAGATTGGCAGAGGGACTAACCCTTCCCGAAACCGGATCGATGAGTTCAGAAACAGGCATGTTATATGGGTTATACATTTCATTGGCACCAAAAATTCCGTTACTGCCTTTCATCGCTTCAATGGCCATTTGGCCTGCCAAATCAGGGTGAACACCATCTCTGTATATCAATTCATTTTTATAACCTTGAAAAGAGGCCTCAATAAAATCGGCGGTATTTAATGTTTTATAAGGTTTAATTGCCCGGTTTGCAACACCAAACGATGCTTTAAGCTCAACCGACAATTGTTCAGCTTTACCTTTTTTGGTTGTAATTACTACAACTCCGTTCGCACCTCTCGATCCGTAAAGTGCTCCTGCCGAGGCATCTTTCAGAATGGTCATCGACTCAATGTCTCCCGGGTTAATGGAGTTCAGATTTCCGTCATACGGAACACCATCAACAACATACAGTGGGCTGTTATCGGAGTTGATGGAACCAAAACCACGGATAATAATTTCAGCCCCTTCCCCCGGTTGGCCGGTACCCGAAGTTGTTTGAACCCCGGCAACCTGTCCTTCCAAAGCTTTTGAAATGTTGGCGACAGCCCTTTTTTGCAACATTTCGTTATCAATCACTCCGGCAGAACCGGTAAACGATTCTTTTTTGGCGATACCATAAGCAACAACCATTACTTCGTCCATGCCAATAATTTCCTGTTCCATTTCCACATTATAAATTGTGGCTGAAGTAACAGTA
>JAZBNQ010000356.1:0-2541 GCA_036350775.1 Mariniphaga sp. | reverse complement strand
TGCGCATTTGGGCGATAAATGAAAATCCGGTTTGCTGGGTGGCAGTAACACGCTCGTTAAAATATTCCTGTCCGTCGTATTCCCAGGTGAGGCCACGCCAGCGGTAAGGCAATCCAAACGGACCGGCGCCTGCATCCTGCGACATGTCGAGCTCGGTGCCCTGCAAATAGTCGCGTTTAAAACTCATCAGGTCTTGTGGTGTGAGTTTGCGGGTGGGTTTAACGAATAGCGGCATCCGTTCCCCTTCCAGATTTTCACCTGTGGCATATTCCCAGAATTCATCCATTTCTTCAGTTACCTTGTTAAACATGCTCCAGACTCGCAATTCGCAAAAACGGGCAGCGCCAAAATCGAGCGGGGCATACACATCGCTAAAACTGAATTCAGCATCCTTCCCATTAAAATAACCTTTTTCACGGGCAAAGGAAATTACGTCGTGTGCATAAACCACTTCCACACTGGAGTCGGAAATTTTGTCCAGATTTTCGCTGCTGATGCTTCGTTTTCCATCTTCTTTCGGGAAGGTTGTAATGCGGGCGTGGTTGGCATGTGCTGAAACGTACCCGTCGGGAATGCGGATGGCCACCCAAACGGCGCCTTTGTTTTTATTGATTTGTTCACCGGTTTGGCTGTCGGTTTGCAAATCGGTTCCTTTTCCAATCAGTTCCATTATCCACACTTCATTGGGATCGCCGATGGAAAACGATTCGCCCGAGCTGGCATAGCCATATTCTTCAATTAGTTCAGCAATTACTTGAATGGCTTCGCGGGCGGTTTTTGCCCGCTGGGTTGCCAGAAACATCAAAGCTGCGTAATCCATCAATCCGGTGGTGTCAACCAGTTCGCTGCGCCCGCCAAAAGTTGATTCGCCAATGGCAACCTGGTGTTCATTCATAAAACCCACTGTTTGGTAAGTATAAGGAACCTGCGGAATTTGCCCCAACGGTTCGGCGGTACTGCGGTCGTAAATGGTGACCATACTTCCTTCGGGCCATTTTTGGGCCGGACTGAAATAGAGTTCACCATAACGGATGTGGGAATCAGCAGCGTAGGTAATCATGGTGGAACCGTCTGCAGAAGCGCCTTTGGTTACCAAAAAATTGGTACAAGCTTTTGCCTGTGAAATGAAAATTCCGGATAAAAATGACAAAATCAGACCAATGCGAATATATGTTTTCATAATGATGAGTTTTTTGTGATGGTATGATTTGAAGTTATACTATCACTATTTTCAAAACATTTAAATATTATCCTCTGAATTTCAATAAATTCAGTTTAAAAAAATGTCCCGAAAAAACGGGACAGGCGCAAAAATAATTAAAAAGGAGAAACAGGCAAATGACGAAAATGTTATGGGTTTTCCACTTTGCCATTGGCGTATTTGGCAAACCGGCCCTTTTCCCGTGCGTGAACATTGTCGTAGTTTTCCCATGGCCAGCCACCGAATTGGGTTTTCCGGTAATCGGCAAAGGCCTGGTGAATTTCAGCAGCCGTATTCATAACAAACGGTCCGTGCTGCACCACCGGTTCATCAATGGGTACTCCTTGCAACAGCAGTAAAAAGGCATCTTCATTTCCGTTTTCGATGATGATTTCCTGGTCGGCCAACATTTCCAGCGAATGGTATGATTCTATCTGCATGCCCGCAACTATAATTTCTTCTCCGCGGTAAAAATAGAGGGTGCGGTTTACTTCAAGGGAAGCAGACGGAACGGTCCATTTCGCCCCGGCTTCCATTTTTATAAGCCAGATGGCCACTTCATTTTTTGGATCGTGTGCCCACGAATCGGGCGCTGGTTGAGGTGCAATCGTGTCATCAATCTGACCTGCCACCAGGGTAATTTCAATTTTCTTCCCGTTTTCGTCGGTTTGTTTCAAAACAGGAATATCTTCGGCCCAAAGCATGGTATAAAATGGTTCGGCAAACTTTTTTGAACGTGGCAGATTCAACCAAATCTGGAAAAGTTCCAGCGGATTTTCTTCCTCATTATTTAGTAGCGGAAACATTTCTGCATGCTGCAAACCAGCTCCGGCAGTCATCCACTGCACATCGCCGTTTCCATACCTTCCGGCAGCTCCGTGCGAATCAGAATGGTCTACAAACCCTTTCAGCACAAAGGTTACAGTTTCGAATCCACGGTGCGGGTGAGCCGGAAAACCCGGAATGGTTTCGCCATGGTACATCCGCCAGCCGTCTTTCGTGGTGAAATCCTGCCCAAGGTTTCTTCCGGCCAGCGAAGCCGCTGGTCCCAACTGGTCGTTTCCTTTGGGGTAATTATCCAGGTGATGAACACAAAACAAAAACGGATCGCTGGTTTCCCACATAAATCCCAGCGGTTTGATATTTCTGATTAATTTGTTGTACATGGTTCAATCTTTTTTTTGGTTTATGGTTTCCAGAGAAAAAGGTTACAATTTTTCTTTCAATGCAATGCCGGTGAATGATTTTTCTTGCTTCACCAAATCTTCCGGTGTGCCTGCAAAAACCAATTCGCCACCTTTATCTCCACCTTCGGGTCCTAAATCTATAACCCAGTCGGC
>JAZBNQ010000355.1:0-2084 GCA_036350775.1 Mariniphaga sp. | reverse complement strand
TTCAGTGTGGCCGATCTTGCACCCGGTGTTTACATCGTAGAAGTTATACAAGGAAATAGCCGTGCCTTAAAACGGTTGGTTAAAAATTGACAATAGTACTTAAATGAAACAGAGATGTGCCGCAATTATGCGGCACATTCTGTTTAAAACATTAATGCAAAAAACTTATGTTTAAAATTCGGATTCAATACGGATTCCTTCTGATTTTGCTTATTGGCATTATTGTTTCAGTGGAGGCACAAACCAGACGAATTTCAGGAACAGTTACAGAAAGCAATGGGGAACCCATCCCCGGAGCAACTGTTTTGGTAAAAAACACACAAATTGGAACAGTTACTGATACCGACGGTAATTATTCGCTGGATGTTCCTTCCGGCAACAACGTTCTGGTATTTAGCTTTGTAGGACTAAAAACCGAAGAAGTGGAAATTAACAACCGTTCGGTAATCAATATCATCATGCAAACCCAGTCGGTTGATTTGGATGAGTTGGTGGTAGTTGCCTACGGTACCCAGAAAAAACGCGATGTGATCGGTTCAGTGGCATCGGTAAAAAGCGAAGAATTGGCGCGTATTCCCACTACTACATTCGACCAGGCTTTGCAGGGAATGGCTGCCGGTGTGCAGGTTACCAGCAGCAGTGGGGTTCCCGGTTCGCCGGTTTCCATAAAAATACGTGGAATCAGCTCCATCTCCTCAGGCACCGATCCGTTATGGATAGTAGATGGAATGCCCATCTATTCCGGCGGCGGACTGGAACGCACCCAGGGTTCAACCGGGCAGTCGCCCATGTCGCTCATCAACCCCAACGATATTGAATCCATTGAAGTATTAAAAGATGCAGCGGCAACGGCAATTTACGGGTCGCGGGCTTCCAACGGTGTCATTATCATCACCACAAAACAAGGCACAAAAGGTAAAGGTTCCACTACGGTTGATTACAAATTTGGCGTGGCCGATTTAGTGAGAAAAGCTGAAGATGTAGGTTTTGCCAATACCCTTGAATGGTTCGATTTGGTTGAAACAGCACGCAGAAACTCTAACAATGGAGAAGAAAATCCGTTTCGCCCCAACGATATTCTGGCATTTTTCCCCGAACCCCGCATGGAACTCGATCGCAACGAAGCCCTTTCCGTTAACACCAACTGGTTCGATGAAATTCTTCAAATCGGAAATTTTCATGAAGTGAATTTATCGAGTACCCGCGGATTTGAAAGAGGTTCGTTTTATGTTTCCACCAACTACCGAAAAGATATCAGTGTATTGAAAAGCAACGAATTCGAGCGTTTTTCAGGAAGGGTGAACATCGATTTTGAACCGGTGAAAAACTTTAAGGTGGCATCGCGCATCAGCTTTTCCTACACCAACAACGATCGCGTAAAAACAGCAGTTGGCGGTGCAGTAGGTCAAAGCGGCGGCGGTACTCAGGGGGGATTCGGACGGGCCAACCGCCAGGCTTTGCCCTGGTTTCCAATTTACGATAATTCCTACGGCCACGGATACTGGAATCCGCTCTCGGGAAACAACCTGGTGGCCGGCATCGACAAGGAATTTACCATTGACCAGGTTAAAAATTACCGGTCTATTGGTGGATTATTTTTTGAATACCTCATCCCAAAAATTGAAGGGTTATCATTGAAATCGGAAATCACTTACGACTTCATTCAAAATAACTCTGTTTTCTGGATTACCGACATTTTACGCGAAGAGGGTTCTTATGCTTCTGAACAGGCAGTTACGCGCCTGAGCATCAATTACAACCTGTTTGCCAGTTACGCGCGTCAATTTGGTGAAAATCATTTTGTTTCGGCGGTTGCAGGAACCGAATCGCAGCGCACCAGTGCCTACACCCGGCAACTGGAAGGCCAGAATCTGAAAGGCACATATAAACAGATTGGCAGGCCCGACGATATGTTAAGCATGTTTGGCGGCCTGGGTGGCGAGAAATACCTGAGGGCTTTTTTCGGACGGGCCGATTACAAATTTAAAGACCGCTACCTGGCTGGCGCAAGTTTCCGTCGCGATGGCATTTCAAATTTTGAACCCGAATTTCGCTGGGGAACATTCACCGCATTTTCAGCCGGA
>JAZBNQ010000354.1:0-2666 GCA_036350775.1 Mariniphaga sp. | reverse complement strand
TCGTCAATCACCTCGTTATTAAAAATTATCTGGCCAAAGTGTAGCGTGTTTGCCGGCTGGTCTTCCAGCTTTTTGGTTTTGTTTGAACTGCGAAAAATTTTCTCTGTAATGGAAACTGCCTCGCTACCCGATAGCCGGATAACAGCAATGGCGCCTGTTCCGGGCGAGGTTGAGATGGCACATATAGTAGACTGGTCAAGCATATTTCGTAACTTTTTTGCAAAGATATACCATTTAAACCGATGATGAAAATAGTTAAAAAATGCTCAACATTTGGCATTATTTTGATTAGTTTTAGGGCTGAAGAAATACCATTGTATGGACTTATTAATTAGAGAATCAGCAGAAATCATTCGGGAATCGAAATTTGTAATGGCATTTACCGGCGCAGGCATTTCAGTTGAAAGCGGTATTCCTCCATTTCGCGGTGAACACGGATTGTGGAACAAATACAATCCAGAAGTGCTTGATTTGGGTTACTACCTCGAAAATCCCGATGAATGCTGGTTTTACATCCGGGAAATTTTTTACGATTTTTTTGCTGATGCGATTCCAAACAAAGCACACAAGGTGCTGGCCCGTATGGAAAAAGAAGGACTCTTAAAATCGCTGGTAACCCAAAACATCGACAATTTGCACCAACAGGCCGGAAGCAAAATTGTGCATGAATTTCACGGCAATTCAAAACGACTGAAATGCCTTAAATGCGGAAAACATTTCAGTTCAAAAGAATTTGATTTCAAAAAAATTCCGCCGCGCTGCGATGAAGACGATGAAATTCTGAAACCCGATTTTATTTTTTTCGGCGAAGGTATTCCGCGCGATGCATATGAAAACTCGTTTGCCGATGCCGAAAAAGCCGATGCTTGCATCATTGTGGGCTCAACAGGAGAAGTAACACCGGCATCTTTTGTGCCACGAACAGCCAAACAAAACGGAGCCGTAATTATTGAAATTAATCCTGAAGAAACCATGTTCACCGGTCCGGTTACCGACATTCACCTAAAGGGAAAAGCATCGGAAATTTTGGAAAAACTGGAAAAACAGTTGTTTTGAATAAAAAGAAGAAAAACTATATTTGCGCAACCAAAACGATATAAAATGAAATTATTAGAAGGAAAAACAGCCATTGTTACCGGCGCTTCCAGGGGAATTGGAAAAGCCATTGCCCTTAAATATGCACAGGAAGGCTGCGACGTGGCCTTTACCGATTTGTTTGAAGACGAAAACATGAAAGCTACAGAGGCCGAATTGCTGGCACTGGGTGTGAAAGCCAAAGGATATGCTTCCGACGCCAGTAAATATGATGACACCGAGCGGGTAGTAAATCAAATTGTGGAAGATTTTGGCCGCATTGACGTATTGGTAAACAATGCTGGCATAACAAAAGATACGCTGCTCATGCGCATGACTGAAGAGCAGTGGGATGCCGTAATCAGCGTAAATCTGAAGTCAGTTTTCAATTTTACGAAAGCGGCACAAAAAACCATGTTGAAACAGCGTTCAGGTTCAATCATCAATATGAGTTCGGTGGTGGGTGTGAGCGGAAATGCCGGACAGGCCAACTACTCGGCATCCAAAGCCGGAATCATCGGATTTACCAAGTCGGTAGCACGCGAACTGGGTTCCCGAGGAGTGCGGTCTAACGCCATCGCACCCGGATTTATAATTACTGAAATGACAGCAAAAATTCCGGAAGATGCGCGTAAAGCATGGGAAGCTTCAATTCCGCTTAAACGTGGAGGAACACCCGAAGAAGTTGCCGGAGTTGCTACTTTCCTGGCTTCAGACCTTTCTTCCTATGTTAGCGGCCAGGTAATTCAGGTTTGCGGTGCCATGAATACCTAAATTTTTCATAATTTATACAAACAAGGGGAGGTGTGTTGAATAAATTCACCTCCTTTTTAATTTTACTTATGCCATTCAACGGACTTTTCATTGGGCTTACTACAATTGATATTCAGTTTTTTGTGGAAAAATTCCCACAGTCAAATAAAAAGGTAAAAACCGAACCACCCAAAATGTTGGTTGGCGGACCGGCCACCAATGCTGCTGTGGCGTTTGCACATTTAAACAAGGGGGCCCATTTGGTTTCGGCGGTGGGCCGGAATCCGTTCAGCAGTTTTATTCAGAAAGATTTTAATTCCGCTCAAATTCATTTTACTGATTTAACTGCAACGCAGAAAACAAACCCAATTCTGGCTTCGGTAATTACTTCAAAACAAAACGGAGATCGGAATATTTTCACCCATTATCCGGAACCCATTCAACCTGAAATTTCGCCGGTTGAATTATTCAATACATTAGATCCTGAAATTTTGCTTTTAGATGGTTTTTACCCTGAATTTGCAGTGGATTGCGCACGCTTTGCAAACGAAAGGCAGGTTCCGGTTGTTTTGGATTGCGGAAGCTGGAAATCGCAGTATCAAGAATTGCTGCAATATGTAAATTTTGCAATCTGTTCAGCCGATTTTTACCCGCCCGGATGCTCAAACACTGAGGATGTTTTTAATTTCCTGAAAAGTATTAAGGTAATTCGAGCTGCCATTTCTAGAGGAGGCCAAAGCTTACTTTTTCAGGATGAAAAGGGCGGGGGAGAAGTACCTGTTGAAGCAGTAAATACGATCGATACACTTGGAGCTGGAGACTTTTTACACGGCGCTTTC
>JAZBNQ010000353.1:0-13404 GCA_036350775.1 Mariniphaga sp. | reverse complement strand
TATTTCAGAATCGACACTTTCTTTTATAATCCGGTTCATTTCTCCGGTATCCGGCGCTTTTAGATCTCCGCTGTTTTGCTGAATAGCAGTTATCTTCAACCTGTGTTTTTTGTTTTGCATTTCAATTTGAAGTGTTTTCCCGTAGAATGAAAGCCTGGTGATTTTTGAATTGTTGTAAGTAGCAAACTGGTAAAACTTCCCATTCAAGTATAAAAAACAAATGTGCCCGATAAAAAAACTGCCCAGCCAGGGAATTTTTGCTACCGAAAAAGTGAATGAGCAATCGGGGTGGTCAAATGTATTGCAGTGCAGCCAAATCCACGATTCAGGAAAAGAAGTGCCCCAGTCTTTTTCGATATAGCCTGTTCCATCAGAAAAATCAACCATTTTCCCATTCAATTCAAGTTTTCCCGATAATTGGTGCAGAACCGAACCAATGCCGTGTTTACATTCCATAAAAGGAACAAATGAATACCAACCCATAATTCCGGGCGAAAGCAGGCTTTTTGGAAATTTTATCATTGCTGAATAGTTGATTTCACCGCTTACCGAAATTTCCGGTGAATCAATTTGAAGTTTAATTCCATCTTCCGAGAACCGGCAATTTTCAATCTGAACTTCCAGTTTTTTTGTGGAATATTTAAACGCCGAAAGCGGATATTTGACGTATGCCGTTTTACCCGAAATGCCATCGATAAACTGAATAAATGCATGTTTATCGGTTTTATTAAGCGAAATGCCCGGGATAAATGAAAAAACATGCTGCCCGTTTTTGGCAACATGTTTAAAGTACCATCCTTCGAAGTAATTTTTTCTGTTAAAATTTCCCTGGAATACTTCAGGTTTGAATATTTTCATAAATATTAATCCAAATTTTATTGCCGAACTTTTTTATATGCTTCCCAATCGAATGTTTTAATGAATTCGAGCCCCTTTTTTGCACCAAGTAAAAACAGCTTTTTTTTCTTTTCGTCGGTCATTTTAAAGTTTAACCAGTTAAATTCCTTATCAGCATCAATAAAACAAATCAATTTTCTGAAATCGGGATTTTGCAGCAGAAATTCGTTGTCGGCGTCATGCCGCATGGTACTGATCATCGATCCAACAAACCCGCCCAAATCATCCACATCGGCATACATTTCACGATATGCACTTAGTTTAACACCAAAAGTAGGTTTTCGGGGAATGTTTTTGGTTTTTGAATGAAAAACGTTGATTGGGAAATTTGAAATCATTCCGCCATCCACAAATTTTGCTTTTTTAGGAATAGGCCCGAAATAGTTGGTTTGTCTAATCCATTCGCCGGTTGCCGGTTTCCCGGCATTGGGAATATCTTTGATTTCGAATGGAACAAAAAAGAAAGGGACCGACATGGAGGCGCGTACCATTTTGGCCGGGGGTATTTCGTTTAATTTTTCTCCCCAGTACAAATGGCCCATTTTGGGGAATTGCACCTTCGACTGCGTGGTAACATCAGCAGCAATAATATGGGTTAGCGCCATTTCGTCAGTAATGGGTTCTCCGGTTAATCGGTTTCTTAAACCGGAAGGGTAATATTTTTTGCTTCGTTTTTCAAGCAGGTCATTAATGGTTGAAATTTTATTGGGCGATTCAATCAGAATTTTTTCAATCCACTCTTCAAAAGCCTTTCCCGGGTTTAACCCAAGGTTTACAAACAAAGCCTGTTTTACTTTTCTAAAATTCCAGGCCAGTTTTCCCAAAACCTTTTTGAAAGGTGTTCCATCTATTACTCGCTGAACAATACCCTTTAAAACCGGGTCGCCGTCAACAAATTCAAATAAATCCTGTTGGGCCAAAACATCAAGCACCGATTTCGACTTTTCTTTGTCGATGGAATCAATCCCTGCAAGTACCAAAGTGTTAATGGCTCCGGCAGATGTGCCGGCCAAATGGAAAAAACGAATTCCGGCAAGTTCAAGAATATAAGAGTAACCCACCAGGGCAATTCCTAAAACACCACCGCCTTCCTGCACGAGGTCAACGTACTGGTGTCCTTCATCGTCAATTACATCTGAAAAAATTTTGTCTTTTAAACCTTCAGCTTCACGCATCATTTGCTGAAATTCGGGTTGGTTGGTAAAATCTTCGTATGTCATTTCATTTAATTTTTTTGAATATTAATTTCAGAGTAAAAGGTACAAAATTTAACTTACTTATTTGTCGGTTTAAACAGGATTTTTTTACCATTAATCAATTCATGATAACATGGGCTGGTGTGCCACATGCTTTACACGTGCCTTTAAAATCGTTTTGTACAATTTTGGCCAGGTAATGATTTCGTTCAATTAACAGCGCATGGCAATTCGGGCACCGGGTTGATGCATGGACTTCATCGTTTACATTTCCAAGATAAACGTGATGCAGGTATTGTTTGGCAGTGGAATAAAACTGATTTAGTTTTTCTGTTGAAGTGGGAGGTAAAACAAGTTTGTACTGTGGAAAGTAGCGCGAAAGATGAAGGGGAATATGCGGACCCAATTCTTCGGCAATCCATTTTACCATTGCTTCAAATTTTTTGTCATCGTCATTCAGGTCGGGAATCACCAGGTTTGTAATTTCAAGATGATTTCCATTGGCCGAAATTATTTTCAGGGTTTGTAAAACCGGTTCGAGTTTTCCTTTGGTAAAAGTTTTATAAAAATCATTTTCGAAAGCTTTTAAATCGATGTTAAAGGCATCGATAAGGGGAAGTATCTGTTTCAAAGGTTCGGGATTGATATACCCGTTTGAAACCACTACATTTTTCAAATTTTGTTTTTTTACCAGTTTTGCGGTGTCAAACATGAATTCATAAAAGGTAAAGGGTTCATTATAAGTGTATGCTAATCCAATGTTATTTTTTGTTTGCAGTGCTGTTTTTATAATTTGTTCTGAAGTGACTGCATGAAAAGCTTTGAAATCCTTTGCAAAACATTGTGAAATATTATGGTTTTGGCAGAAGGAACAAAAAAGATTACATCCCACTTCACCGATTGAGAGAATATTTTTCCCGGGGAAGAAATGATACAATGGTTTTTTTTCGATGGGATCTGTACCCAGTGCCGCCACTTTATTGTAAACATGCGTTACCAGCAATCCATCCTTGTTTTCGCGTACTTTGCAGACTCCTGTCTGGTCAGATTTAAGCTCACAATTCCAGGGGCACAAATTACATTGCACCTTATTGTTATCAATCTTTTTATAAAAAAGAGCTTCCTGCATTTTTATGCTTTTCTTCAAAGTTACGAAATTTCTTTTGTTACTTTAGAAGCGTGTTTTTTAATACATTAACAGAATTGTAAAAACTAAAAGAAATTGCATGTCGAAACCTGTGAAGAAAAAAGCGTCCCGGTTACAGCGGATAATGTTAATTGTAGCGCCGGTTATAAGTTTGCTCATTGTTTTATTTGCCGACCTCGATCCTGAAAATAAAAAAGTAACCTACGCGTTTGCCATTGCGCTTTTAATGGCCATTTGGTGGATTACAGAAGCCATTCCGCTGGCAGCAACTGCACTCATTCCGGTTGCTCTTTTCCCTTTATTCGGAGTTGTTGACGGGAAAACGGTTTCTGCCATGTATTTTAACCACCTGATTTTTTTGTTTATTGGAGGATTTCTAATGGCATTTGCCATGGAACGCTGGAACCTGCATCGCAGAATTGCCCTCAGAATTTTGATCTTGTTCGGAATAAGCCCTGGCCGCATTTTACTGGGTTTTATGCTGGGCACTGCGTTTTTATCAATGTGGATGTCTAACACAGCAACAGCCATGATGATGGTCCCCATTGCACTATCCATAATTCTGAAACTGGAAGAAAGCCTTGGACGGAAAGCTACCAAGAGGTATTCTGCGGGGCTGTTGCTCTCCATTGCATATTCGGCTTCAATAGGTGGAATTGCCACATTGGTTGGCACACCCCCCAACCTTTCGTTTGCACGGATTGCCAGTATTATTTTTCCTGAAATGGAAGAAATTTCATTTGCCGACTGGTTCATTTTTGCAGTACCAGTAACCATTTTGATTTTTATAGCTGCATGGGCACTGTTGTATTTTATGTTCAGGCCAAAGGGAAAATGGGAAAATCTTCATTTAGATGATTTTAGAAATGAATACAAATTGCTTGGAGGCGCTAAACCTGAAGAAAAAATTGTGTTCACTCTTTTTTCCATTCTGGCATTGCTTTGGATTTTCAGGTCAGGTTTCGAAATTCAGTCGGTTAAAATACCCGGTTGGTCGCAATTGTTCCAAACACCTTCATTTATTAACGATGGTACCGTAGCCATTTTTATGGCGTTGCTTTTATTTATTATTCCCTCGAAAACCGAAAAAGGGGAGCACCTGATGAACTGGGAAACAGCCAACCGGATTCCCTGGGGCATTGTGCTGCTTTTTGGTGGCGGCTTTGCACTGGCCCAGGGGTTTGTCGATTCCGGTTTGTCGGTTTGGTTTGGCGAACAGTTGGCCGGGCTTGGTAAAATGGACCCAGTAATACTAACGCTGGCTAATGTTTCCATGATGTCTGTTCTTACTGAACTAACATCAAACGTAGCTACCACTGAAATGATTTTACCCATTTTAGGCGGTCTGGCTGTTACCATCAATATTAATCCGTTGTTGCTCATGGTTCCGGCTACGCTGGCGGCTTCGCTGGCATTTATGCTGCCGGTTGCCACCCCTCCCAACGCCATTATTTTTGGTACAAACCGAATTAAAATTAAACAAATGGTAAAGGCTGGAATTTTATTAAACATAGCCGGAATAATTGTTGCTACGCTTGTGATGTATTTTTGGGGAACACTTGTTTTTGGTATTGATGTAACTGTTTTTCCGGACTGGGCCAAATAAAAAGCCACCCTTCAGATGAAGGATGGCCTTTTCCAAATAATTATAATCATTAATCTACTTTCCAAATACTTTGTACTGAATACTCTGTACTACCTAAAATTAGCTTCCAAAGTCGTCGAACTTCACGTTTTCATCCGGAACGCCAAGATTATAGAGCATTTTTTGAACGGCGTCATTCATCATGGGCGGACCGCATAAATAGTAATCAATTTCTTCAGGTTCCTCGTGTTTGCTGAGGTAGTTATCGAAAATAACCTGGTGAATAAATCCTGTTGGTCCATCCCACTTATCTTCAGGAAGCGGTTCTGAAAGCGCAAGTTGAAAATCAAAGTTGTCGAAATTCTTTTCAATATCGCGAAACTGATCGTAGTAAAAAACTTCTTTCCATGAACGTGCTCCGTACCAAAAAGTAACTTTTTTCTTTTTCTCTTTTACCGTTTGAAACAGGTGAAATAAATGCGAACGCATGGGCGCCATTCCGGCTCCACCGCCTATAAACATCATTTCGTTGTCATTGTCATTCAGGAAGAATTCTCCGTAGGGGCCGGATATCGTTACTTTATCGCCTGGTTTTCGTGAAAAAATAAATGAAGAACAAATACCCGGATTTACTTTTTTAAACGCGTTATTTGCCCGATCCCAGGGCGGTGTGGCAATACGTATGTTCAGCATAATAATGTTGCCTTCTGCTGGGTGGTTGGCCATGGAATAAGCACGGAACGTTGGTTCCGGATTTTTCATTTTTAAATCGAACATACCAAATTTCTCCCATTCATCGCGGAATTTCTCATCAACGTGGATGTCTTTAAAATCCACTTCAATTTTCGGAACATCAATTTGGATATACCCTCCCGATTTAAAATTAAGGGTTTCGCCTTCAGGCAGTTTTACCACAAATTCTTTAATAAACGTAGCAACGTTTTTATTGGAAACTACTTCACATTCCCATTTTTTTACGCCCAGCACTTCCTGCGGAATTTGTATAGTAAGGTCTTCTTTTACCTTAACCTGGCAGGCTAACCGCCATTTTTCATTCTGTTCTTTTCGGGTAAAGAAGTCGGTTTCGGTAGGTAAAATTGAACCCCCGCCTTCCAGAATCTGACAACGGCACATAGCGCAGGTTCCACCCCCACCGCACGCTGAAGGAAGCAAGATTTTATTGTTGCTTAATGTGGAAAGTAAGGTATTTCCGGGTTCGGTTACAATTTCCCGCTCTCCTTCATTAATTTTAATATTTACTTCTCCTGATGGAGTCAGCTTTTTCTTGGCAAAAAGCAAAATAGCAACCAGCAGGACTATAACCCCCAGGAAAACTGCCACACTGGCAATTACAACAGTTGTTTGTGTTGAAAGCAAAAGCATTGAAAATGTATTTTATTTTACAATTTAATTCCCATAAAACCCATAAAAGCCAATCCCATCAGGCCTGTAACAATAAAGGTAATTCCCAGTCCGCGCAATGGAGCCGGTACATTGGAGTATTGAATTTTTTCGCGAATGGCGGCAATACCCACAATAGCCAGAAACCAGCCAACTCCTGAACCCAGACCGTAAACGGTAGCTTCACCAATGTTTAAGAAAGCTTTTTGCTGCATAAAAAGCGAACCACCTAAAATGGCACAGTTTACTGCAATTAACGGAAGGAAAATACCCAACTGCGTGTAAAGTACAGGCGCAAATTTTTCCACAATCATTTCCACCAGCTGCACCATGGAAGCAATTACTGCAATAAACATGATAAATGAAAGGAAGCTGAGGTCAACGTCAGCAAAAGTTGGACTTAACCAGGTAAGCGCTCCTTCTTTCAGTACATAATTTTCAAGTAAAAAATCTACCGGGACAGTGATTGCCAAAACGAAAATTACGGCAATGCCAAGGCCG
Organism: Mariniphaga sp.; assembly: GCA_036350775.1. Classification (GTDB taxonomy): domain Bacteria; phylum Bacteroidota; class Bacteroidia; order Bacteroidales; family Prolixibacteraceae; genus Mariniphaga. The sequence goes on along the minus strand of JAZBNQ010000353.1, from coordinate 6,677 downwards.
GTAGCAGTTTTCACTGTTTTGCTAACAGCCAGATAGGAACACATGCCCAGGAAGTAGGCAAAAACCATGTTCTCGATAAAAATCGATTTAATAAATATATTAATCAGGTTTTCCATAACAAATTTCTTTTAGGCAGTTAATCTTCAATTAACTTGCGGTTGCGACTGCGCTGTATCCAAATAATAATTCCGACAGTTATAAGTGCCATAGGCGGCAAAATCATCATCCCGTTATTTTCGTAAAATCCTCCGTTTGCAATGTACCAACTGTCCGGAATAATACGAAATCCGAAAACAGAACCGGACCCAAACAGTTCACGCGCAAATCCTACGATAATAAGAATTACACCGTAGCCTGCTGCATTACCAATTCCATCGAGAAATGAGGGCCACGGACGGTTACCCAGTGCAAACGCCTCGAGTCGGCCCATAATAATGCAGTTGGTAATAATTAATCCCACAAAAACTGAAAGTTGTTTGCTCACATCGTAAACATAAGCTTTTAGCACCTGGTCAACCAAAATTACCAGTGATGCAATTACCACCAACTGAACAATAATACGGATTCGGTTGGGAATGGTATTGCGCAGAAGGGAAATAATTACGTTCGAAAAACCCATAACGGCCATTACTGAAACAGCCATAACCAGAGAGGGTTTAAGCTGCGCTGTTACTGCAAGCGCCGAACAAATTCCCAAAACCTGAACGGTAATTGGGTTGCTGTCGTTTAATGGATCGGACAACAACTTTAAATTTTTCTTTGAAAATAATGGTTCGTTCATCGTATATTATTTTTTCTTCATTAAGAAATCTTCGTAACTGTTAAAATCTTCAAGAAGCATTTGCTCCAGGCCTTTACTGGTAATTGTGCCGCCCGAAATTCCATCCACACTGTGTTCTTCCGGTGCATCCTGTCCCGGCTTGGTAACGGTAATAGAAACCAGGTTTCCTGAGCTGTCAAAAATTTGTTTCCCTTTAAATTCTTCCTGAAACCAGTCAGTAGAAATTTCAGCGCCTAAACCGGGAGTTTCTGACTGATGGTCGAAATTGGCACCGTAAATGGTATTCATATCATCATTCAAGGAAACAAATCCCCAAACAGGACCCCAAAGCCCGGCTCCCCGCATGGGAAAAATGTATTTTAGCCCGCTTTCGGTCTGGCATTCAAATACCGGGAGCAAACGTTCTTCGACCGGTTTGGCTTTTTCTCTTTTCAGATCTATTTCAAAAGCATCTTCTCCTTCAATAATTTCACCTTTTGAATTAATCACATATTGATTCCTGATTTTATCAGCATAAATTTCACCGGCAGTTTCAAAGGTACTTTCAATATTAACCGAAGCCAGAATATTTTGCATTTTTTCGTTTTCCACATTTTTGTCCTGACGTGGCCTTAATGCCATGGCAGCCGAAGCAAGTATTGCAGCAACGAGGATGACCATCGCGGCAGCATAAATAAAAGTATATGTATTACTGTTCCTGTCCATAATTTCTGAATTTTCAGTTATGCCGTAATTTTAGCCCGTTTCATGCGCCGTTTGATATGCCCCTGTACCACGTAATGGTCGATTAGGGGTGCAAAAGTATTCATGAGTAAAATGGCCAGCATCATTCCTTCAGGATATGCCGGGTTAACCACACGTATTAAAATGGCCAGAATACCAATAAGGAATCCGTATATCCATTTTCCTTTTTCAGTTTGAGCTGCTGAAACCGGGTCGGTTGCCATAAAAACTGCCCCAAAAGCAAAACCTCCCAAAATGAGGTGCTGCCAGAATGGAACACCGAAAAAGGTTGCTGTTTCGGGAGAAAGCCCCTGGCTACCAGCAAAAATATTGAGTATGATTCCCATTACCACTCCGCCGGCAACAGTTGAAACCATTATTTTCCAGTTCCCGATTCCTGTAACAATTAAAATAACAGCACCAAGCAGGATGGCCAGTGCGCTGGTTTCACCAATTGAGCCCGGAATAAAACCGAAAAAAGCATCGGCTGCACTAAAATTAATATTTCCGGCGGCTGCATCTGCCAATGGAGTTGCTCCTGTAAAACCGTCAATTGTTATGTCATTTTTACCTAATGCTATCCAAACTGAATTTCCCGACATTTGTGCGGGGTAGGCAAAAAACAAAAATGCACGTGCAACAAGTGCCGGATTCCAAATATTCATTCCGGTTCCGCCAAAAACTTCTTTGCCGAAAATAACAGCAAAGGCAGTGGCTATTGCTACCATCCAGAGTGGTGTTTCAATGGGCATAATAAGCGGAATAAGCATTCCTGAAACCAGGAATCCTTCATTAATTTCGTGCCCGCGCATTTGGGCAAATGCAAACTCAATACCCAACCCAACACCGTAGGAAACAATAACAACCGGCAGTACTTTTAACAGTCCGTATAGAAACATGTCGAAAAATCCTGTTGAAGCAGCTTCACCGATGGCAATAAAGTGCTGAAGGCCTACATTGTACATTCCAAACAACAGAGAAGGAATAAGAGCAAGAACTACAATTGACATGGTGCGTTTCAGATCGATGTAGTCGTGTATGTGTGTGCCTGTTTTGGCAGTGTGTTTTGGCACATACAAAAAAGTGAAGAAACCGTCGTGCACCGATTGGAGCCAATGGTATTTCGCTCCCTTTTGCACATAGGGTTCAGTTTTTTCAAAAAAGTTTTTTAAGAATTTCATCTCAATCAGACTGATTTATTGTTTCCAGCAAAAATTAACCAAGCTCTTTTATCATGGTGTTTATCCCACTGCGCAAAATATCCTGCACCTTAATTTTTGAAGTACAAACATATTCGCACAATGCAAAATCTTCTTCAATGACTTCATAAATTCCCAACTGCTCCATTTTGTCAACGTCGTCAGCCAGGCATGATTTAAGCAGAAATACCGGAAGAATGTCCATGGGTAAAACCTTATCGTATTGGTCTGACAGCACAAAAGCCCGCTCACCTCCATGCAGGTTGGCATTCATTTCATACTCTTTTTTAGGGAATAATTTTGAAAAAAAGGCTTTTGAAGCACTAAATTTATCCACACCAGGTGTAGCCCATCCAAAAAGTTCGTATTCATCGCCTTCGGGAATAACTGTTGCCTGGGAATCGTAATATCCGAGGTAATTTTGCGGTTTCACCTTGTTGCCGGTAAGTACGTTTCCACTGATAATTCGTTGTTTGTAATTTACTTTTTTCAAACGGCCATCGGTTAATGAAGAAACCGGAGCGCCCAAAATGGTTTGAACATATTTGGGTTTTTCCACTTCTGAACCGGTAAGGGCAAATATTTTGGTGAAATCTACTTTTCCGTTTTCAAAAAGCCTTCCAATAAATAATACATCCTGCGGATTTACTGTCCAAACCAAATCTCCTTTATTTATGGGTGAAATATGGTGGATTTGAATTCCAACATTTCCGGCAGGATGCGGACCTGAAAACCGGGTTATTTCAGCATTTTTAATATTGGTGAAAACTGATTTGTCGCTAACACCTAAAAAAACCTTTCCTTCAGCAAGTTTTGCCAATGCATCTATACCTGTTTGAAACGTTCCCAGTTGTCCTTCCAAAATAAAATTATAGTCGGGAGCAAGAGGTGAAGTATCGAATGTGGAAATAAAAACAGCTTTGGGTTTTTCATGCGGTGAGGCCACAATTCCATAGGGGCGGCGCTTGATAAAAGGCCAAAGCCCACTTTTTAAAAGTTGTTCTTTTACTTCTTCGGCAGATAATGAACCCGGGTTAGCCTTTTTAAATTCAACCGATCCTGCAGCGTTGTCAGTTTCAATCACAATTTCAAGAATTCTCCTGCGTTCACCCCTGTTTACCGAAGCAACTTTGCCTCCAAACGGTGCGGTATAAATCACTTCCGGATGGTATTTGTCGTAATATAAAGCATCGCCGGCTTTTACTTCATGTCCTGGTTTTACACTCAGTTTTGGTGTGAGACCGGGAAAATCAGTGGGCTTTAATGCTACTGTGGCAGGTACCGAAAGCGTTTCAAGTACTGTTTCAGCACTTCCTTTTAATCTTATATCCAGCCCTTTCCTTAACTTAATGACTTCTGACATTTTAACCAAGAATAGTATTGTTTTTCAGGTTGGCAAAAGTAAATAATAAATTCACTATTCCCAACGTTAATTGCTGAAAAATCAAAGGTTCAAACTATGCAAATAAGTCAATATGTATTGTGATATATGTCAATGGTGAACTATAGTTGATTTTTGGGAAATGATAAAAAATTATTAATTCATGCTGGATATCCTGTTTTTTGTATTGATGTTTCAAGTGTAAATTGCCCATTCAACTTATTCTAAGTCATATTTTTATTTTGAAACGAAAAAAATACCTTTGTAGTAAAAGGTGACAGGTTTTAACAGGCATTTGAAATAGACAAGATGAATAAAAAATTGGTGTTGAAATTATTATTTGTGGTTGGTTTTTTCGGTTTTACAAAAGCCCAGGAAGAGAATTTCTATTACGAAAATGCTGTTTTTAATGAAGAAATTAAAACCGTACAAATGTACCGCGAAGGTTTTGTTTTATCCAATCCAATTTGGGAGTTGGGCGAAGAAACACAACTGGTTTTTAATTTCGACGACCTTTCGGGCGAGGTTAAAGATTATTATTACACTGTTATTCACTGCGATGCTGACTGGAATGAAAGTTTTATTCCGCAAACTGATTACATCGATGGTTTTCCTGAAAATCCGCTGACTGATTTTGCCCGGTCTTTTAATACCACGTTTAATTACATCAATTACAGGTTATACCTCCCAAATGAAAATTTGCAATTTAAACTTTCGGGGAATTATGCGCTGGTTGTTTACGAAAATGGCAACAAGGAGAATATTGTGCTTAGCAAACGGTTTTATGTGGCAGAACCTTTGGTGGATGTGGAAGGTACAGTGCGAAGGGCAACACTCGATGCTTTTAAAGGAGAAAACCACGAAGTAGATTTTACCATTTTTCACGAAAATTTGCCCATTGCAAATCCGCAACAGGAAGTGAAGGTTGTGCTGATGCAAAACAATCGTTGGGACAATGCTATTCGCGATTTGAAGCCGCTTTTTATTCGCAACCGGGCATTGATTTACGATTACAACCGTGAAAACGTTTTTGTTGCCGGCAACGAGTTCCGTTATTTCGACAACCGCTCAAACCGCGTTAACGGAGAAAATGTGCTGGCTACTGATTTTCACCGGCCCTATTTTCATAAAACCCTTATGCCCGACGAGGTGAGGGCAAACAAGCGGTATTTTGAATACGAGGAAATGAACGGGAATTATGTGATTGAAAGCCAGGATCAGGAAGTGGAAGATTACGACACGGAATGTGATTATACTTTTGTGCATTTTTCTTTGCCACTTGAATCCATTTTACTGGGCGGTACGGTAAATGTTTTCGGTGCCCTGAACAACTGGAACGCCAACAAAACAAACGAAATGACCTGGAATTTCGATACCAGTGCTTATGAACTCACATTGCTTCTGAAACAAGGCTATTACAATTATATGTATGTATATGTTCCGCAGGGATCGGCAGTGGCCGACCATAAAAACCTGGAAGGAAGTTTCTGGCAAACTGAAAACGACTACCAGATTTTTGTGTATTACCGCGAAATAGCCAGCCGTTATGACCGGTTGGTGGGGTACAGGCAGTTGAATTCGATGGCAAACCGCTAAAAATTTAAACTTCGCGCTCAACAATTTTTGCTGAATCCTTTTCTTTTAAAATTACTTTTTTACGGCCATCAGGTAATACTTCTTCTTTTACCAGCCAGTGATTTTGGTCGTATTCTACGAATGCCGAAAGGGGTTCCACATTTTCATCCCCACGCCACTCATTCAGTTCAACCGGTTCCCATTTTTTGGTTTTGGCCGATTTGTAGCAGGCATCCATAATGGCATTCACCACATACCCGTCGTAAAAATTTTCTGTTGGTTTTTGGCCGGTTTCAATGGCGTTTAGCATGTCCGTAAACATCTGGTTGTAACCCAGCTCATGCACTTCGTCGCCAACCGGGAAAAGCCAGCCCGTGTCCGATTCAGCTTTTTCGGCAACGTACCCTTTTTTGCCCGGCGCCGAAAACATTTCGAATCCGGTACGAAGGAAATTATCAATTCGAATAGAGCCTTCCACACCAGCCACTTCGTCTTTTAACTCCATTCCACCGCGGAAACACCAACTCACCTCAAATTGACCAATAGCACCGTTTTGAAAACGAACCAAGCCGATGGCGTGGTCTTCGGCGGCGATGGGTTTTACCTGCGTGTCGGCCCAGCAAACCACTTCCAGCGGGCGAATATTTTTTCCGATAAAACTGCGGCCAATTTCAATGCAGTGGCAACCCAAATCGATTATGGCGCCACCTCCCGATTTTTCCGGATTCCAGAACCAGTCGCTGTGCGGACCCGGATGGGCTTCGCGGGAGCGTACCCACAACACTTTTCCAATGGCGCCGTTTTCAACCGACGCATGTGCTTTCAGGTGTTTTGGTGTAAAAACCAAATCTTCAAGGTACCCGTGAAACACCCCGGCCTTTTCCACTTTTTCTAAAATCTCCCAGGCTTCCTGTGCATTTCGGGCCAAAGGTTTGGTGCAAAGCACCGGTTTGCCGGCATCAACGGCAGCAAAAATGGCTTCCTTGTGCAAATCGTTTGGCAAGCCAACCACAACCAC
>JAZBNQ010000352.1:0-3883 GCA_036350775.1 Mariniphaga sp. | reverse complement strand
GTTTTCACGCCCCATGGATTTTCAAAGTCTTTGCCCATTAAAATAATTCCGCCACGGGGTCCGCGCAACGTTTTGTGGGTGGTTGAAGTAACCACGTGCGCATATTTCACGGGGTTTTCCAGCAATTCAGCGGCAATCAGTCCGGCAGGGTGAGCCATGTCAATCATCAGCATGGCGCCCACTTTATCGGCAATTTCGCGCATTCGTTTGTAATCCCACTCGCGACTGTAAGCTGAAGCCCCGCCAATAATCAGTTTCGGTTTGTGCTCCATTGCAAGAGCTTCCATTTCGTCGTAATCGACCAAACCTGTATCTTCTTTTACCTTGTAGGCCACCGGATTGTAAAGAATTCCTGAACTGTTCACCGGCGAACCGTGCGACAGGTGACCGCCATGCGACAAGTCGAGTCCCAAAAAAGTATCGCCCGGTTTCAGGATAACGCTCAAAACTGCCTGGTTGGCCTGTGCCCCGGAATGCGGTTGCACATTAGCCCATTCGGCACCGTACAATTCCTTTATGCGGTCAATAGCCAATTGTTCAGTCATATCAACAAATTGGCAACCCCCGTAGTACCTTCGCCCGGGATAGCCCTCGGCATATTTGTTGGTCATTACCGAACCCATGGCTTCCAGCACCTGGTCGCTTACAAAATTTTCGGAAGCGATTAATTCAATTCCGCCCAACTGACGTTCCCTCTCTTTCTGAATAATATCAAAAACCAGCGTATCTCTCTTCATTTGTGCATAAACTTTGAAATTCAGCCCAAAGGTAACACATTTTAAAAAAGCCGTTGGTTGATGCTGTTGGGAAAAATGAACTATTTTTGAACAATTAATTTTGGAATTGAAAAACTGACAAATTGAAAAATTAACAAATTGAAAGACATAGATCAGAATGGAATCGAACCCAGAATCAAGCAACAAATCACCTCAACGTCCCCCGTTTTTAAGCGCTTTGTGCCTGTTAACGTTTATAGGCAGCAGCATTGGTTTTATCGGCTATTTTCTGGCCGCGCTGTTTTTTGAAAAAACGTCGGAACTCATCATCAAATATTCGTCGTGGCACAGCACTGAAACTATTTCGCCTGTTTATTTTACGTTGCTAATGGCATTATTTGCAATTTCTCTAACCGGGGCAATCCGCATGTGGAAACAACACCGCGACGGTCTTTTCCTGTACGTTTTTGCCCAACTGGCCATTCTTTTTATTCCTGTTTTATGGATTGACTGGCAGGCATTTTCAACCACCAATGCCATTTTTACCACAGTTTTTGTGGTAGGGTACTGGTTAAACAGGAAAGTTCTTAAAAAATAGAAATAATCCTTTAATTTGCTTCTATTAGTTTTTGAGGTATTAATTATCCAAAAACTTTTTGAAATTTTTATCAGGAAAATACAGAAAGAAAAGAAACTTAACCTACTGAATCATTTCTGCTAAAATTGATTTAAAAGTATTCAATTCAAGGTCAGATAATTTTCCCAACTCCGCAATTATATCCTCTCTTTTTACTGTAACTATTCTATCTGATTTCACAACCGATTTAACCCGAAGACGGTTTGCTCCTCCAGGCAAAACAATAAATTCTCTTGATGATGTTTTGGAAGGAACAACTGAACTTATTGCAGACACAACTACATCCTTGTATTTATCTGCTGTTTCAGTAATAACAACAGCCGGACGAACTTTTTTTTGATTGAATTCTGCAAAAGGAAAAGGGATTAAAATGATTTGACCAATCGTCATTTTTTATCCTTTTTTTGTGGAATGTAATCCTGATAAATGTCTTCTGCTGTATTTTCCCAAAAGTCAAAACTTTCAGTCTGAGCGGAAAATTCCCGGATTTCCTGTTCATCATCTGGCAGTTCTTCAAGAAAAGTAACCACTACCCTGTATTTTTTATTCTTATTAACAGGTTCACTGATTTTCACCCTTTTTCCATCGTATATGCCACGTACTGCAAACATTTTTTTATAAATGTAATGAATTAAAAGAAAAATGCAATTTGTTCATATTCCCAGCAACAACCTCCCGGCATCTTTTCCGCTGGTCAACAGACGGTCAGGATTTTCAACAAATTCTTTCACTTTCACTAAAAAACCAACCGAGTCTTTTCCATCTATGATACGGTGATCGTATGACAAGGCAATGTACATCATGGGGCGAATGACCACTTGTCCGTTAATAGCTACCGGGCGTTCCACAATGTTGTGCATGCCTAAAATGGCCGATTGCGGCGGGTTAAGAATGGGTGTTGAAAGCAATGAACCAAACACACCGCCATTGGTAATTGTAAACGTTCCGCCACTGAGTTCGTCAACCGATATTTTTTTGTTCCTGGCTTTTTCGGCCAGTTCCTTAATTTCCAGTTCGATTTGAGGAATCGATTTGCTTTCGGCATTGCGCACAATGGGAACCATCAAACCTTTTGGTGTGGAAACCGCAATGCCCACATCAACAAACTGGGGAGAAACAATTTCATCGTTGTCGAGCTGGGCATTTACCATGGGATGAAAATCCATAGCCAGCGCCACTGCTTTGGTAAAAAACGACATGAAACCCAGTTTAAACCCGTGTTTTTCCACAAATTGCTGCTGGTTTTTTTTGCGTAAATCCATTACGTTTCCCATGTCAATTTCGTTGAAGGTGGTGAGCATGGCGGTTTCATTTTTTACCGCCACCAGGCGCTCACTGAGCTTGCGCCGGAGCGGTGTCATGCGCTTCCGTTCAATCTCCCGGGAAGCCTCTTTAGGTTGCATCCAATCTGATTCTGAAGTTTCACCCGTTGCGCCCAACGCTGCTTCAACTTCTTTTTTTCCAATGCGTTTCAACCCCTTAATTACATCATCAACTGAAATGCCGTGCTCTTTCATCAATTCTTTTGCCACTGGTGTAACTTTCACCTGATCGTATTCTTTCGAAGACTTTTCTTCTACTTTCTCTTTATCAGGAACTTCCGGCTTTTTCTCTTTGGCTTCCTCCTTTTCCGGTTTTTTATCATTTTTTTCGTATTCGAGTGAAGTCTCTTTTTTCTTGGGTGAATCTTCTTGCGGCTTTTCTTCCGGTTTTACGCTGGTGTCTAAAGTACATACCACTGCACCCACTTCCACGGTTTCACCTTCGGCAGATTTGATGGCAATTTTTCCGGCCTCGCTGGCCACAATGGTTAGTGTTGCCTTGTCTGATTCCACCTCGGCAATTTCCTGATCTTTGTGAACCACGGCTCCGTCTTCAACAAGCCAGGTACCTATTTCAACTTCGGTTATGGATTCTCCCGGGCTGGGAACTTTTACTTCTACAATCATTTTTGGTTTTTTTTTATGAAGCAACTACTTCTTTTTCTTCAAAAACTGAATTTAATATTTTATCCAAAGCCTGCGTGTGTTTTTCCATCAGTCCAACAGCCGGGCTTGCACTTTCATTTCGTGCAACAACTTTTAATCCCAGGCAATTAAGTTTCCGGTTCAAAAACGGCCAGGCTCCCATATTTTCAGGTTCGTCCTGTGCCCAAATAAGGTTGGGTGTATTGTATTTTTTCAGAATCTGGTTAATTTGCTTGTTCGGAATGGGGTAAATTTGCTCTATCCGAACAATAGCTACATTTGATAAACCTTTTTCAAGTTTATGTTTGGCCAGGTCGTAATAAAGTCTTCCGGAAGTAAACACCACTTTTTCAACAATTTCAGGATCAGCAATCGGGTCATCAATTACCTCCATAAAAACACCTTTGGCCAGGTTTTCAACGGTAGAAATTACCTGTGGATGACGCAGCAAACTTTTCGGTGTAAAAACGATGAGTGGCAACCGCATTTTCATTTTTACCTGCCGGCGTAAAAGATGGAACATGTTTGCCGGTGTTGTAGGCACAACTACCTGAATGTTGTTG
>JAZBNQ010000351.1:0-2346 GCA_036350775.1 Mariniphaga sp. | reverse complement strand
CTGAAACCTTTTCCCGGGCGGTTCATAATTTCCCAATCCACCAGGTTACCACGGCCACTAACGGAAACTGTTCCCGTGCCAATGCCACCAAGCGGAAGCGCCACTTTTGAAACGTGGTTTTCATCGAAGTGTTTTAGTGTGGGCCAGTTACTGTTCTGACTCTGAACAGAAGCACTTGAAATAAAAAAAATGAGAAGCAAATAAAAATTTTTCATATGTAAATAATTTCTATTAAATGAGCCTTTAAAGCCCATATTTTGTTTAAAATCAATAATTTTCAGAATAAAAAATAAAAGAAAAGAGAGCACTTGTCGGTATGGCAAATGCACGGTTTTTGGAGATAGTAATAAAAAACAGCTAAGAGTTATAAAATTTCATACGCGTGCTCCTGGCACTTTCCTGGGTACTTAGCTGTTGAGGTCAGTTTCATCTTCGGCTTCGATGTTATTCGCAAACAACGGGTGCCAGAAAAAATCGACCTTCGTTTGGGGACTAGTTTTTATCCTGCCTTTTCTACAGAAGGTAGTTCTTTTAATTCAACGACATAACCTAATTTGCTCAATTCGCTTTTCAGATACGCTTTACGTTTTGCTTCTGTCCTGCTTATTAAATACTCTGCCCCCAGCTCTTTGTAATCACAATTTTCCTTCAGGATGTGATAAACTGACTTTAGGATTGAGTGCCCTACTGCGATTAAAGCCCTTTTTTTGCCCCTACGCGCTGCCAGTTTGTGGTATCTTGCACGATAAAACGTGTTTTTTGTCCTTGTGGCTGCCCATGCTATTTCGGTCAGCACAGCTTTAACTTGTTTGTTTCCCCGTGTTGTCCGTCCGCTTTTTTTTTACCGGCGCTTTCATTGTTTCCCGGAGACATACCTGCCCACGAGGCTAAATGTTTCTCTGTTGGAAAAACACCCATGTCCAACCCAATTTCGGCCACAAGTTCTTCAACACTTTTGGAACTAATACCCGGAACTTTTTTGAGCAATTCCAATGCATTCTCGTAAGGTAACAAAACTTCTTTTATCCGCTGGGTCAGGCTTTCGATGGTTTGCTGTGTACCGGCAATTTCCTGGCGGATGATTTGAAGCATATACACATGGTGTTCGGTAATAAACCCCTGGCATGCTTCAAAGATTTCTTCTTTGGTAGCCGCCAGCTTTTTGTGATAAACTTCATCGATGTCCTGCATGGTGATTTCCTGACCATCACAGATTTTGTCTATCAACTTTGTGCCTACTGCCCCGTTTGTGGAACTCAGCACACTCGACAACTTGATGTTGGCATCCTCCAAAATCCGGATAATCCGGTTTTTGTTCGAGGCATTGCTTTGTATCAATTTTGTCCGGTAGCGTGTTAAATCGCGTAATTCCCGCTGCTCTTTTGCCGGAATATAACTCGGCTTGAGAAGCCCGGCAAGCAAAAGCTTGCAAAGCCATGCACTGTCTTTTTTGTCGGTCTTATGCCCCGGAACGTATTTCACATGGGCGGCATTCACAACCCAAACCGTTATGCCAGCCGGTTCCAAAATATTATAAACAGGCTTCCAGAATACGCCTGTGCTCTCCATGGCCACATGCGTAATCCCATTCTCCAATAACCAATCTCTCAATTCTTTCAAAGAACTCGTGACGGTGCCAAATTCACGGGTTTGTTTTTTTAACCCTTCACCGTCAATGGTAGCTACTACCACTTTCTTGTGTACATCAAGCCCGCATCCGCGTGATACGATTTGCTTAAAACTTACTTGCGGTGTTTCCATCTTTATCGTTTTTTAGTTATGTGGCTTATGCCTGAACTAAATTACGAATCCTCAATTAAAATGGTGTCGTCCGCATCTCACCCAATTTTCATTCTCGTGGGTGTCAAAAAATTGTCATGTAGGTTTCATCTGATTAAATTTGTTAATTTTCAAAGGTATCATATGTAACTCGCATGTATTTCAATCATCATCCTGGATGAAAATATTCTACATACTCGTTTCATAAAACTGATTTTTAATTTTAGCTGATTGCTTGTTTTTATTCCTGCCCAATATACGCCGGATTCGGGAAAGGCATCTGTGCGCCAACACTTTTTCTCCATTGATGCAATATTTTTTTTAATTCTTCTGCCTTTTCAGGATGAATTTCAGATAAATCATTTTCTTCTTCCAAATCATTTTTCAGATTGTACAATTCGACCCGATCATCCTCGAAAAATTCAATCAGTTTAAAATCGCCAAATCTTACAGCCCCCGAAGGTCGTCCTCCAAGACCTCCGCTGTAGTGCGGATAATGCCAAAAAACAGGACGTTCTTCCGGTGTTTTATTTTCCAAAACTGATTTTAAGCTAATACCATCGAAAT
>JAZBNQ010000350.1:0-9785 GCA_036350775.1 Mariniphaga sp. | reverse complement strand
TGGTGCAATTGGAATTAACATGATGCTTACGGGCATAAATAACATGTTTGTCCTGTAAAAAAAAGCCCTGCTGATTTCTTAAATATCAGCAAGGCTTTTATAAACTCAATATTTTACCTGTTATTCTTCAGATTGATCCATTTCATCAATTACCCTGATTTTGTCTTTAAGCAACTCTATTTTCTCCCTGGTTTGCTCAATCTGACGTTTTACATCCTTAATTAAAGTTTCTGCATTTTTCGATTTAGCAAAAAATCCGATGTTATTATCCAGCAGAACAAGGTCATTCTCCAATTGTTTTAGCTTATTCATATATTTATCGCGTTCGAGGCGCATTTTATTCTGGCCACGTGACGACTCGGAGAATGAAGCCATTTTGGTTCTGAATTTAAGTAAATTACGCTTCGATTCATCAAGATTTAAATCATCAAACAACTTATTAATGGCATCCCTGAACTTTTTCTGTATATCATCTTTCTTCCGGATTGGTACATGCCCGATTTCAGTCCACCTACGCTGGAAATCTTTTAAAATTTTCAGGTTTTCATCTGCATCGCCTGTCGATTTAAAATTTTCAACATCCTTTATCAGTTGTTCTTTATCTTTCAGGTTATCTCCCTGTTCTGAGTCAATGCTTGAAAAGTGTTCTGATTTTTTGTCGAAGAAGTAATCGCAGGCAGCTCTGAATCTTTTCCAGAGTGCATCGGAATGTTTACGCGGCACCGGCCCTATTTCTTTCCATTGCTTTTGAATGTTGATAAGGTCCTGTGTTGTTTTACGCCAGTCGTCGCTGTCTTTTAACGCTTCAGCCTGCAAGCAGAGGTCGATTTTTAGCTGGAGGTTATTCTGTTGCTCTTCCTTGTTTTTGGCATAAAATTCGCGTTTATTATCGAAAAATTTATCGCAAGCTTCCCTGAAACGTTTATAAATTTTATTGTTATCCTTTCGTGGAGCAAATCCAATGGTTCGCCACAACCTTTGCAGGTTTACCACTTCTTTTGATTTTTCACCCCACTCTTTGTGTGTTTCCAAATCCATTTCGTTAATCTCCTCTACCTGTTCGCAGAGTGTACGTTTTGCTTCAAGGTTTTTCTTTTGTTCAGCCTTGCGATTTTCAAAATATTCCTGATGTTTTTTATTTATTTTAGCTGTAGCCGCTTTAAATCGTTCCCAAATATCATCTTTGTTTTCGCGTGGCACTGGACCTATTTCGCGCCAGCGTTCATGCAGTTTTTGCAAATTGTTGAACGCCTTTATTGTATTGGTTTCCAGCAATAATTCCTCGGCTTGTTCGCAGAGCCTGATTTTCATTTCCAGGTTCTTTTTCAAATCGAGGTCACGCAATTCTTTATTAATTTTTATATAGTCGTAAAAATTTTCAACATGAAAATGATAGGTGTCCCACAAATCTTTCATTTTTGCCTGCGGAACCAGTCCAATTTCGCGCCAGCGTTGCTGTAAATCCCTGAAATCCTGGAAAGTTTTATTGATTGACTCTTCCTTGTGAATTAAACCTTTTATTTCCTCAATAATGTCGTATTTAATCTGAAGGTTTATCTCCTTTTCATGTTCCAGCTTTTTATTAAACTCGTGCCTGATTTGCCGGTAATGTTTCAGCAAATCCTTAATATCCTGCTCGTAAGGATTTTCCTCAGCTTCAAATTCTTCTTCATCACCACCGTCTTCTATAAATTGTTTTTTCTGTTCTTCTGCTTCCTCTTTCACAGATTTGTAAAACGCAGCTTTGATGGTTTCAACCTCTTCTCTAATGTCGTGGTCGCCATTGTTTTCAAGCACATCACGCAATGCATTAACCAATTCAATTTGGGAATAGGTTGCATAATCCGGTTTTTCTTTTCTCGCCGGAGCAGGCCTCGGTTTTTTCTCTGGTTTTTCTTTATCTGAAACCGGCGCAGCAACTGTAGTTTCTTCTTTTCCTGAATCTTCCCCTGAAATTTCTTTTTTCAAATCCTTTTCAGATTCAACTTCTTCCATGTTTTTTTCCTGAACAGGCTCCTTGATGGGTACGTTTTCCTTTACCTCTGCCTCTTCAGTTTTATCTGATGAGGAATCATCTGCTTTTAACGAATCTTTTTCAACATCTCCTTCTTCCGATTCCTTCGAATCAGTGGCTTTGTTCTCCTCTGAAATTTCGGAAGTATCAGATTGATTGACTGGATCAACCGGTTCAGGTTGATTTTCTGTTTCTGAAGCAGTTTCAGTAATTTCCTTCTCTTTTTCAGTAGCTCCGATTGTTTCAACAGCTTTATCCTGTTTTTCTTCAAATACCGGCTCTTCTTTTTCGGGTGAAACTTCAGTTGACTTTTTTTCTTCTGAATCAACACTTTCAGTCTTTTTTTCTTCTTCAGAAACAGCGGTTTTCGGTTCAACAGGTTTTGTCTTCTTTAAAATTTCATCAGCCTTCTCACTGTTCTCAATTTGCTCATTCGAAGCAGCAGTTTTGCGTGGTTTTTTGTCATTTGCTTCCTGTCCGCTTTTTAACCCTTCAGGGTTTTTCAGATCTTTAGGTTCCATTTACATAAATTTAAATACCATAAATCATGGTGTGCGTAAAATATTCAGACTACGAAAATAGGTATTTACACCTTAATACTCAAAGATTTTAAAATCAATTTAAATAGCCGGAACCCGATAACCCAAAGCCCGGAATTCATTGGTCAGGTACACATTAAAGCAGAAATTTATTACTTAATTTCGAAATACATGCTGAATAACATCTGTAAAAGTTTAATTTTCAATCAAATCAATCTAATTTGAATTTTGAAAAATGTCATATTAATGTTATTTTTTCGGCAATTTTAAAATCAGATCAACCGTAGAATTGAAAACTTAAAACTGCTTGTTCGATGAAGATATTTTTTTTAAGCAACCAAAATTCGTGCAGAAGCCAAATGGCAGAAGCCATATTGAGAAGTTACGACAAAAATCTGGAGATTTACTCAGCCGGGATCGATCCGGTTGATCATGTAAGTCCTGTGGCCATTGAGGCAATGGCTGAAATTGGGATCAGCCTGAATCCGCAGATTCCACAGCATTATTCCCAATTCGATCAGATGGAGTTCGATTACCTGATTACCGTTGGAGATGGTACAGTTGAACAGTTAAAAATTCCGCCCATTAAATGTAAACGAAAAATGCACCTGGGCTTTCATAATCCCTATAAAAACGCTAAAGACAAAGAAGAAATCAGGCAAAAATGCCGCGAAATAAGGGATGAAATTAAAACCGAGATGGATTACTTTTACCACCGCATTTTAAAAAAGCAAATGGAAAAATCATCTTAACCGGCAGCAATTTTTTCCACTTCGTCCGGTTCAACCGGTACTCGTTTTCCTATAATTTCGCTTCCGGTTTCAGTAACCAGGATGTCATCTTCGAGCCTGATGCCGCCAAATTCGCGGTATTCGTTTACCCTATCGAAATTTATAAAATCTGCATTGGTTTTATTACGTTTCCACTGGTCAATTAAAGCCGGAATAAAATAAATGCCCGGCTCGTTGGTTATTACAAAACCTGGGTGCAACCTGCGTCCCAAGCGCAGTGCAGCAATTCCAAACTGTTCCGAAGGACTGATTTCATCATCGTAACCCACGTAAATCTGACCGAGGTCTTCCATGTCATGCACGTCAAGTCCCATCATATGTCCCAAGCCATGCGGAAAAAACAGAGCATGGGCTCCGGTTGCAACAGCCTCCTTCACATCGCCTTTCATTAAACCAAGGTTTTTTAAACCTGATGCAATTACCTCGCAGGCAGCCAAATGAACAGATTGGTAGGTAACTCCCGGTTTGGTTAATTCGGTTGCTTTATTGTTGGCAGCCAGCACAATTTCGTAAATCTCACGTTGTTTTTGAGTGAATTTTCCACCAACCGGCACGGTGCGGGTAAAATCGGAAGCATAATGAAGTAACGATTCTGCCCCGGCATCTGTAAGCAATAAACGGCCTTTCTTTAATATTTGCGAATGATCGTGATTGTGCAGTGTTTCACCGTTTTGAGATAAAATAATCGGGAAAGAAATCATTCCACCGCCGGCAGCAGCAATGCCTTCAATGGTTCCGGCAATTAGTTGTTCACGCACACCGGGTTTAGCCAGTTTCATGGCAGCAACATGCATTTCGTAACCGGTTTCACAAGCTTTTTTAATCTCCTCAATTTCTTCAGGTTCTTTTACTGAACGCAAATCAACAACTGCTTTTATCAATTCAACAGAAGCATATTCATTTATCCTTAGCGCAGAAATACCCATCAACTGCTCCAGCCAGATTTTATTTTCTCCCCGGTAGGGTGGTAAAATATGAACTTTTCTTCCCTGCTTAATAACGTTGGAAATATAATCATTCAGTTTGGCCAGTTGAGCTATTTTTGTAACTCCTGCCTTTGCGGCATTTTCCTGAATGGTGACTTGCGGCCCCATCCAAATGATATCATCCAAATCCACATCGTTTCCGAAAATAAATTCATCACCGTTATCGAAGTCAATTACACCAGCAAGTCCCGGAAAATCGAGTCCGAAAAAATATAGAAATGAACTGTCTTGCCGAAAATGAAACGTATTGGCTGGATAGTTCATCGGCGATTCCATATTTCCTAAAAAGAGCGCAATTCCGTTGGAAATTTTGTTTTTAAGTTTATTCCTGCGATTGGTATAAATTTCTTTTTTAAACATATTATTCTTTTAAATTTTTCCGATTAGTTCACGAATATATAATTTTTAAGCTGTTTATTTTTAAATTGCATCAAATTAATAACAGAGGTTCCATTCGTTGAAAATTGAATAATTTATACTTAATCCGATGAAAAAAATAATTTTAACCTTTTCCCTGTTCTTTCTTTTTGTTTCACTCCGGGCGCAGGAAAATCCACAGGAAAGTTTTTTGGATCTAAATAAGCCCGAACGATTGGAATGGTTTCGTGACCTTGGATTTGGGATGTTTATTCATTTTAGTTACGACAGTCAACTTGGTGTTGTTATCAGCCATTCCATGGCCGGAGCTTCAGAAGATTATCTGAACAGGTTTGTAAATGACCTGCCGAAAACATTCAATCCAAAAGATTTTGCACCAGACGAAATAGCAACACTCGCCAAACTTGCCGGCATGAAATACATTGTATTCACTACAAAACACCATTCCGGTTTTTGCATGTGGGATACACAAACTACAGCGTTCAATATTATGAACACTCCCTACAAAAAAGATCTTCTGGCTGAATATGCAGATGCTACAAGAAAAGCCGGATTGGCTGTGGGATTTTATTTTTCGCCTGAAGATTTCAACTTTCTTTATGAAAACGGGTTGCAGGTGCGCCGCCGTTTTCCTGAACCAATTCCTGAAAAAATTATGGAAAAATACCTGGAACTGGTTGAATTGCAATGCATGGAACTGATGGCACAATATGGTAATATCGACCTTATATTTTTCGATGGAGGTGAAGGGCCTTTACAGGAAAAATGCAAAGAAGTGGTTTGGGAACTTCAGCCGGATATTGTGGTTACGCGAGGCGCAATTAAAACACCAGAACAAACTGTATTAGGAATTGCATCCGACGAGCCATGGGAATCGTGCATTACCATGGGTACACAGTGGGCTTACAAACCCACCAATGAAGAATATAAAACCGGTGCCCGGCTTATTGAAATTCTCATTGAAACCCGGGCAAAAGGTGGTAATCTACTGTTGAATGTTGGTCCAAAACCCAACGGTGAACTCCCGGAAGAGCAGGAAGCCAATTTGCAGGAAATGGCAGCCTGGAATTTTATTAATTACGAAGCAGTGGAAAAAGTAAGTCCGTGGATTTTGCCCAATGAAGAAAATATATGGTTTACCTGGAAACCCGAAGAAAAAACACTGTATGCTTTTCTCACAAAAATTCCTGATTGGCCGCGGGGTGCCCGAAAAGAATTTCTGTTAAAATCAGTGCGGGCATCTGAAAACAGCGAGGTCAGTGTTTTAGGGCAATCTGGAGAGCTGGTAGAATACCAGCCGAATACCGATGCCAAAACTTATTTTGAACAAAAAGAGGACGGCCTTCATATCTCATGCGTCAGAGCACAACGCATTTACAATAACCACAAATGGCACAATGCCATTGTGTTAAAAATAACCCATGCAGCACCATCGCTCGAACCTCCGGTAATAGTAACACAGCGGCCGGTAATTTCAGGATCGGACAATCTGATAACTTTCAATGGCGAAATATTAAAAACAGGTGATTCCGAAAAATTGAAGGCTGGATTTCAGTTTCGCGAATATGCCGGTTTTGTGGAAGAATTATATTCTGATGAATGGCATGAAACTGAAACCGTTGAAATTTCGGGAACCAATGATTTTTCCGTCAATCCAAAATTAAAAAAAGAAGGAAAAGAATACCAGGTAAGGGCATTTGTTGACCATCCGAAACTTAGAATATACGGCGATATTATAAGAATCAGATTTTGATTAAAATTTGCCAAATCTGCTAAAAAAACTAATTTAGCAACCCTTTACAAAAACCTGTTAAAACCAGAGATGTGAAAATTTTAAAGATGAAATTACACTGGCAAATTCTGATTGCTTTTATCCTTGCGGTACTTTTTGGCTATTTCGTTCCAGATGGAGTAAAGTATGTAACCTGGATTGGCGACATTTTTCTCCGTGCATTAAAAATGGTAATTATCCCACTGGTATTCAGCTCAATTATTAGTGGTGTAACCAGCATGGGCGATGGAAAAAACCTGGGGCGTCTTGGAATAAAAACCATGTTTTACTATTTGGGTACCAGCACCCTGGCTATTTTAACCGGACTTACAATGGTGAATCTTATTAAACCCGGTGTTGGTGTTGACCTTGGATTTTCGAAATCGGTGGAAGGATTAACAGAAAATACAGGCTCGGTAAAAGATATTTTTTTTAGGTTAATTCCTGAAAACATCATAGATTCCATGGCACAAGGTGAAATTTTGCCTGTTATATTTTTTGCCATACTTTTTGGATTTTTTATCACAAAAACAGCAACAAAATACCGGGAAACCCTAACTAATTTTTTCGATGCTATTTTTGAGGTAATGATGAAAGTTACCTTGTTCATCATAAAATTTACGCCCCTTGGAATATTTGGGATAGTGGCTACCGAAGTAAAACGTAACTCCGGGGAACTGGCGAGTATTGCAGGCAGCCTGGCCATTTACAGCCTGACTGTTGTAGCTGCCCTTTTACTACATGCACTTGTTACACTTCCCGTCATTGTCAGGTTTATTGGAAAAGCAAAACCCTATGCACATTTAAAAAATATGACAGCCCCGTTGCTTACTGCATTTTCAACATCATCATCAAGTGCTACATTGCCCCTTACCATGCAGGCGCTGGAGGAGAACAGCGGAGTTTCCAATAAAGTTTCGAGTTTTACACTGCCCCTTGGCGCTACCATTAACATGGATGGTACTGCACTTTACGAATGCGTGGCTGCGATGTTTATTGCACAGGCTTATGGCGTTGAACTGGGCTTTTTCCAACAAATGCTGATTGTGGTAACAGCGTTACTTGCTTCCATTGGTGCCGCCGGAATTCCTATGGCCGGACTGGTAATGATGACCGTCGTTTTATCAGCAGTTGGACTGCCACTGGAAGGTATAGGTTTGGTGCTGGCAGTTGACCGGATTCTAGATATGCTGCGAACATCGGTAAATGTATGGAGCGACAGTTGCGGTGCCGTTACTATTGCAAGGTCTGAAAACGAGGAAACCAGCGTAGCAATTGATTGATTTTTTACAATTTTTAAGAATTCAGATATGCTGAAATATTTATTTTTGCAGCAATTTTTATGCAATTCAGAAAAACTAAAAAAATATGAAAGTGAAAATAATATTACAATTTTCTGTTTTACTTATCATTCTATTTAGCCTTTCAACCTGCAAAAAAAACAACAGTGATGTAATTTACGACAGAAAGTACATAAATGAAATAAAAGCTGCCCGCAAGGAAGCTGCATTTTATCTGGCGCGCAACTTTGCCCCCGGTGGCACTTTTGCTGTGGCCAAAGAGGGGAAAATTATTTATTCAGAGGGATTGGGAAGGGCTTCAGAAGACCTTGAAGTTCCAGTCACCCGAAATACCAAATTCAGAATTGGCCAGGTTTCCGAATTATTTACCAATCTGATTTATCAAAAAATGGTTGAAAACGGAACACTTCATCCCGATTCTACCATTCAGTATTATTTTCCTGATTTTCCGGAAAAACAATTCAGGCTGCCTATTCACCATTTGGCAAACCATACATCAGGAATACGGGAACCAATTGATGATGAAAGAGACTGGCGAGGATTAAACGTTACCATGAAAGCCGGAATTGAAAGGTTCAAAACCGACTCACTTGAATTTCCACCAGGAATGTATCTTGTTCCCAACATGCACAACTACAACCTGTTGGGTGTAATTATGGAAGAAGTAACCGATAAAAAATTCAATACATTATTAAAAGAATATGTTACCGACACATTAAATCTTGAAAATACGCTGATTGACAACCCTTTCACCTACATAAAGGGGCGAACTAATTTTTACGATCACAATTTTATTGCACAGGTTGTTAACGCAACCACCCGCGATATGCGCTACAGAGCGCCCTCAGAAGGATTGCTTTCCAATGCTGAAGACCTGGTAAAATTTGGCAATGCAATACTTTATTCCGATTATTTTTCAGATGACATTAAATCAAGGCTTTTTGAACCAATACTGCTCTTTGACGATATCCTGTCCACCATGGCGAACGGCTGGATATTGATGAATGACCGTGAAGGCCGGCAAATATACGGAAGAAGCGGTACGGTTACCGGGGGTGGTGCAGCATTGCTAATTTACCCTGATGAAAAACTTGTAGTCGCCTGCGCAATCAACCTGGGATCTTATTCCGATGATTATCCGGTTTTTCCCATAGCTCAGCAATTTTTACCAAAAACTGAAGAGCAAACACCAGAAGAGAATACAACAGATTCTGCTGTTCCTGATGAAAATTAGATTTGGAATTCAGGATCTCCCCAAAAAATTCTATCTTAGTTCATTAAACTAAAATTACATGGAATTCCTAATTCTACTTGGCGTTTTACTGGGTTTGGCAGGAGGAATTACGGCAACATACTGGTTTTTTAAAAGCCGGAATCCGCAAGGGAGCCAGGTTCAGTCAACCATATTGCTCGACAAAATTAAACACGTTTGTAAACTGATAACGGTTGAAGGCGAATTTTCTGAAGTTTTTGCTCACCGCGATGGAAAAAGTATGTTTTTCAAACTGCTTCAGTTGGAAAAAAAAGCATTGTTGATTGTTAAAGCCAAGGTTCTGATTGGATTCGATCTTACGAAAATCAATATAGAAATGCAGCCCGAAAAAAAGCGGGTAAAACTTTCTCATTTCCCCGATCCGGAAATCATGAGCATGGAAACCGATCTGGAATTTTACGATGTTCAGAAAGGGCTCATCAACGTATTCTCAGAAGTGGACCTCACCAACATGAACATCAAGTCGAAAGAATTTATTCGCGAAAAAATCGAACGCAGTTATCTTTTCGACATTGCCCGCAATCAGGCTGCCGATACCGTGGCAATTATAAGGCAACTGATTGATTCGGTAGGCTGGGAACTTGTGGCAGAAGATCTTAAGCTACCCACACCTAAACAAACTGAAAGCATGCAATTAGACAACTGATAAATTTGTTATTCAGAAAAAAGAGACTCCACAAATTCACGCCTTCTGAACACCTGGAGGTGTTCCATTTTTTCTCCAATACCAAT
>JAZBNQ010000349.1:0-2958 GCA_036350775.1 Mariniphaga sp. | reverse complement strand
ATACTTGGTATAACCTGTCCTTCACTGAAGTCTCCCTTCCGAATTGATTCAGAAACGGATGCAACTATTATTTCCGATTTGGTCGGTGCGCCAAATTCACGGTTCATAGTAATTAAAGGTTGATATCGGTTTTTCAACTATGCTACACAATCAAAACTGTGCTACATTGTTATACTTCATAAGTTTATGAAATATTGCACTTTAAAACAAACCAAAACGATTATTTAAAATGATTATAAAAGAAATCCGGATATCAACTTAAAAAATAAATTCCTGAATAAGGAATTTTATGATTGAGTTCACTCCAAAAAATATTTTTTAGCCACAAAGACACCAAAACACAGAATTTTCACAGCTAAAATATTATAAATAAATACTTTGTGCTTTCTTTGAGTCTCTGAGTCTTAGTGGCGGAATTGTATCTTCGACTTTTCGGAGTGGGCTCATTTTTGAAATTTCAGACTAAAACAGAACAGTTAGATATCAACGGATTAACTTCAATGTTATCAATTTTCGGAAATCTTCTTTTTTGAGTAGTTAAACCATTTTTATCACTACGTTTGCACACCTTTTTTCAGAGAAGAAAAAGGAAACAGTTTTATATCAATTTATTCGGATGATTACAGTTGCAGATTTAAAGATACAGTTTGGGAAGAGAGTGCTTTTTCAGGATGTGAACCTGAAATTTACCGCAGGAAATTGCTACGGTATAATCGGCGCCAACGGAGCAGGAAAATCAACTTTTTTAAAAGCCATTTCTGGAGAAACCGACGCCACATCGGGCCAAATCAGTTTGGGTTCCGGAGAGCGGCTTTCAGTGCTAAGCCAGAATCACTTTGCATTTGATGAAGATTTGGTCATTCACGCTGTGATGAAAGGGCACGAACAACTTTGGGATTTAATTCAGGAGAAGGAAGCGCTGTATGCCAAACCCGATTTTTCGGATGAAGACGGAATGAAAGCCGCCGACCTCGAGGAAAAATTTGGAGAAATGGATGGCTGGAATGGCGAAAGCGATGCGGCCACTTTATTAAGTAACCTGGGAGTAAGCGAGGAATTTCATTATACGCTGATGAAAGATATGAGCGGAAAACAGAAGGTGCGGATTTTACTGGCCCAGGCACTTTTTGGAAAACCCGACAACCTGTTGCTCGATGAACCTACAAACGACCTGGATTTGGAAACAGTTTCGTGGCTCGAGAATTACCTGTCGGATTATGAAAATACGGTGCTTGTGGTTTCGCACGACCGTCACTTTCTGGATGCAATCAGCACACACACAATCGATATCGATTTTGGAAAAATAAAACTATTTGCCGGAAATTACAGCTTTTGGTACCAGAGCAGCCAGCTGGCGCTGCGGCAGCAAAAGGCACAGAACAAAAAAGCGGAAGAGAAAAAAGCCGAATTGCAGGAGTTCATATCCCGGTTCAGCGCAAACGTGAAAAAATCTAAACAAGCCACCAGCCGCAAAAAAATGATTGAGAAACTCAATATCGAAGAAATTGAACCATCAACCCGGAAATACCCCGGAATTATTTTTACACCCGAACGTGAAGCTGGCGATAAAATCCTCGATGTGCACGGTTTGAGCGCCAGTATTGACGGCACCGTGCTTTTTAAAGATGTGGAATTTGTGGCAAACAAAGGGGATAAAATCATTTTTCTCTCGAAAGATCCCCGGGCAATGACGACACTTTTCGAAATCATCAACGGAAATCAACAAGCCGATTCAGGAACCTTTCAGTGGGGACAAACCATTACCACAGCTTACTTGCCATTGGATAATGCTGATTATTTCCGAAGCGACCTGAGCCTTTTCGACTGGTTTTGCCAGTTCACAACTGACACTACCGATTATTACATCATGAGCTACCTCGGAAAAATGTTATTTGCCCGCGAAGAGGTGCATAAAAAAGTGGAAGTATTGTCGGGCGGTGAAAAAATGCGCTGCATGATTTCAAAAATGATGTTGCTCAATCCAAATGCTTTGATTCTGGACACTCCGACCAATCATCTTGATTTGGAATCGATTCAGGCCTTTAACAACAACCTGGTGAAATACCCGGGAAATGTTTTCATGTCGTCGCACGACCACGAATTTATACAATCCACCTGCAACCGAATTATCGAACTCACGCCAAACGGCATCATCGACAAACTGATGGAATATGATGACTATGTTTCAGATGAACGGATAAAGGAACTGAGGGAGAAAATGTACAGGTAAAATATACTTAGCTTTTATTTAGTTGACGCATAGAATTAACCGTTTGCAGGCCATCGCTAGTGGAAACCAAATCAAATAGAACTTTTAAAAAACCATTCACAGCAAAACTTACACCGACCTCTAGGAACTTGAGGATGACAAGCGTGAAGCTACTGAATATCTGTTCCGGTAAATAACGAGCAAGTTATGACAGCTGTTTTGACAACGGAGTTGCCTGATCTTAACAACAGATATCAAAGGAATATGACAGCAACTCGCTGGAAGAACCCGGCAGTAGTATTTTTTACCACCGCGATGCATTGGAACATGCGGAGGGTTCTGTTTTTTAGGAACATAATTCGCTGGATAAACATACCGGTTGATTGGAAGAAGTCGCTGGTTTGTTGATTGGATTCCACGCTTCATTGGGATTAGTCGCCTCTTCGTTGGAATTACTCCAGCACTGGTTGGATGAGGTTGCCGGTGTGTTGATTGAGCTCCGCACTTTGTTGGGAGTGATTCCCGGTTGATTGGAAGCACTTCAGGGTTGGTTGGATGAACACCGGTGTCCGTTGGAAATGCTTTAGATCAGTAATTTGTAACGTGGTTTTTGTAAAAAACCAAACAATCCCCAAATCGCACCCTAACAGTGCTTTTTTCATCAAAAGATGCACCCACATAGTGCACAATGCCTATATTTGCTAAAAATTAACGGCAATGGATAAATTGTTTGAACAGTTTCAGAAGTT
>JAZBNQ010000348.1:0-5097 GCA_036350775.1 Mariniphaga sp. | reverse complement strand
GGTGTTTCAGGGTGAATTTTATAATACAATTCGCGGTTTGATGCCTCAATGCGAAGCAAATAACGATGGGCTCCGCTTTCGAACCAGCGACGGTATGTATCCAGCGATTGCTCCCCGCAACTCAGGGTAATTCCCAGTTCATTATTCGAAAGTTGTTTAATTTTTCTAAGCAGGTTGTCCACCCGGGTTACAAAAACTTTTGACTCCAGTTCCCCCGACTGCAAAACCACCGAACCGAAACGGTTTTCCCAGGCAAAACGGCAGGCTTCGAGAATTTCCTCATCAGTTGCATTGTAGCGCACCACTTTTTTGTTGCCTATGCGAATGCCGCAGTACAGACAGTCTTTTGAACAAATATTGGAAAACTCCACCAGGCCCCGGAAATAGACCTTTTTGCCCACAACTGATTTTTTTACATCCGCAGCTTTTCGCAAAAAAATTTGCCGTTCTTCTCCTTTCAGGCTCAAAAGAAAAACCAGCTCCTCGCGGGTAAATTCTGACTTCGATAATATTTTGCTCAAATCCATAAGCGCAAAAATAGCTACTTTAAGCAGGATTTTTCATGAAGTTTCATCTATTCTGCTTATTTTAACAGACAAATCAAAAAACGAAAATAAATGAAACGAATCAGTTTGCTTCTCATAAACACCCTCACACTAATTTTTGCACTGGTAATGAATTCACTCCAGGGAAGTGAAGTATTTAACGGAACCACAGTGGGCGAAGTCAGTGCCAAATACGAAACGCTGTTTACCCCCGCAGGATATGCTTTTGCCATTTGGGGAATTATTTATTTATTGCTCATTTTATTTGTAACCTATCAGTGGTTTGTATGGTTCAAACGAAAAGAAGACCGTGAACTGAAGCAGATCAGTTGGTGGTTTGCTGTTGGAAATTTGGCCAACGGCTTGTGGGTAGTCGCCTGGCTTAATGAACAAATGGGCCTCTCCGTATTGCTGATTCTTATTTTATTGTTTTCACTCATTCAGTTAACCATCCGCCTGCGACTCGAAATCTGGGATGCACCATTACGAATTATTGCCTTTGTGTGGTGGCCTGTTTGCATTTACCTGGGCTGGGTCATTGTTGCAACAGTGGCCAACATTTCAGTATTCCTGGTAAGTATTGGCTGGCAGGGCGGATTTCTGCAGGAACAGGTTTGGACGATTATCATGATTGTTGCAGCAACCACAATTTACCTGTTGCTGATAAAAACACGGAACATGCGCGAAGCAGCGGTAGTGGGTATTTGGGCACTGGTGGCCATTGCAGTAAAACAATGGCAACTCAACATTGAAATTGTAATTGCAGCACTCACAGCCTCAGCCATTTTGTTTGTTACGGTGGCTGTTCACGGATTCAGGAACAGAAAAACTTCACCATTCGAAAAACTCAAACGTGGCGAAGTTTAACTCCGTAAAAATTTACCCTTTTCATCATATGTCCATTTAAAAACATATTGAACAACATAAAAAAACCAAACAATTTTCCTGCTTCTTTCAAAAAGAAAAGTTTACTTTTGAACCAAATCCTGCGGGAAGGCAAAGCTGAACTAAGGGAAGAGCATAAAAAGGAGAATTGATTCAAATCCTCACTTTTCCGTTTTCCTTTCTTAGTATTTCCTGCATAAATATTGAGCTATGACAAATGACCAAAAACGATTGGGTTTTGTTGGAATTATTGTGGAGGACCGTGAAAAATGTTCTGGTGAAGTAAACCAGGTTATTGGCGAAAATGCGCCCCTGATTTTAGCCCGAACAGGTTTACCCCATGCCAAAGGAAACACTTCGGTAATTACGCTTGTGATTGATGCCACTACGGATGAACTGGGTGTACTAACCGGAAAACTGGGCCGTATAAAAGGGATTTCAGTAAAATCGGGACTGGCAAAAACGGTTAACACAGGCACAACTCGAAACTCAAAACTTTAAACTACAAAATATGTACAACGTACCTGCCGGTTTTATAAATGAACAAAAAGTGTGGGATGTATTGGATACCCACAAAACTGCTGACAGTTTTAAGGTGAGGGAAGTTTTAGCTAAAGCAGTTGAAATGAAAGGCCTTGATATGGATGATGTGGCTGTGCTCACCGGAATTAGCGATCCTGAACTGCTGGGTGAACTTTTCAGCACGGCAAACCAGGTTAAAGAAACCATTTACGGTAAACGACTCGTTTTGTTTGCCCCACTGTATATTTCAAATCTTTGCTCCAACGAATGTTTATATTGTGCTTTCCGGGCAACAAATAAAGAAATTGTAAGGAGTTCACTCACACAGGAACAGATTGCCCATGAAGTGGAAATCCTTATCAACAAAGGACATAAGCGCATTTTGCTCGTGGCAGGCGAATCGTATCCCAGCCAGGGATTTCAGTATATTCTCGATGCGGTGAAAACAATTTACAGCGTAAAATCAGACCATGGAGAAATTCGGCGGGTTAACGTAAACATTGCACCACTCAGCACGGAAGAATTCAAACAACTGAAAGCAGCACAAATTGGTACCTACCAGATTTTTCAGGAAACATACCACCGCGAAACCTACAATAAAGTGCATCTGGGCGGAAAAAAACGCGATTACAACTGGCGTGCCTGGTCGCTGCACCGGGCCATGGAAGCCGGCATCGACGATGTGGGGATTGGCGTTTTATTTGGATTGTTCGATTACCGTTTTGAAATCCTGGCCATGATGCAACATATTCGCGAACTGGAGGAAAAATTTGGCGTCGGGCCACACACCATCAGTGTTCCGCGACTTGAACCCGCCACCGGAAGCAATTTGGCGGCACATCCACCATTTCCTGTTTCCGACATCGACTTCCGTAAAATTGTAGCCATTATGCGTTTGGCTGTTCCCTACACAGGTATCATCATGTCAACCCGCGAAACGGCACAAATGCGCCGCGAAACCTTTGCGTTGGGTGTGAGCCAGATTTCAGCCGGAAGCCGCACCAATCCGGGTGGTTACGAGCATGAGGAAGATGAAGACGATCCTTCAGGACAATTCAGCCTGGGCGACCACCGTCCGCTCGACGAAGTGATTCGCGATGTAGCCAAAATGGGTTACATTCCTTCGTTTTGTACCGCCTGTTACCGACTTGGCCGAACCGGACAGGATTTTATGGATTTGGCTAAACCTGGCGACATTAAACTGCACTGCGCTCCGAATGCCCTTTCGTCGTTTAAAGAGTATTTGCAGAATTATGCTGCGCCTGAAACAGCGGAAGTTGGCAACACACTCATTAAAGAAACCATTGCCGGGATGGAAGGACTGGCCAAACAACGTGCCGAAAAACTGGTCAAACGGGTGGAAGCCGGGCGCGATGATGTGTATTGCTAAAACTATTGGCCATCTGAAAAGTCACCGGTATTTCGAACATGTTCGTAAAAGATTCTATAAAATTTACCTTTCAATCTTATTGAAATCGAAAAAATAGTATTTCAAACTGTTTAAAAACAATACTGAAAACCAACAAATTAAAATTAAAGCAGAATAAAAGATAAAAAAATATTAATATTTGTTTGGAAGTGAATAAGAATGTTATTAATATTGAATCTAAATTATAAAGAGAATTAGTATTAATTGTATAACTCAAAAATTGAAAAAGATGAAAAAAGTATTGTTTGTTTTAGCACTGGTTATGGTTTATGGATTGTCGGTTTCAACAGCAAGCGTAGTTCCTGACGAAAAGGAAAAAACAAAAGTTACCGTTGTTGCCGATGATAATAAAACAGCAAAAGCTGAGGAAGCTCCAAAAGCAACAGCAACAAAAGCTGAAGGTTGTGGAGAAGCAAAAGCAGAAGCTAAAGCCGATGGTTGTTCAGGAGAAAAAACAGCTGCTAAAGCCGAAGGTTGTTCAGGAACAAAAACCGCAGCGAAAGCCGACGGTTGTTCAGGTACTAAAACCGCAGCTAAAGCTGAAGGATGCAGTGGAAGTTCAAAAACTGCAACTGCCAGCAACAACTAAGCAGCGCATTACGAAGTATTTTCAATAACTAAAAGGCCGTCCGTCATTTGACAGACGACCTTTTTTTATGGAAAAAATTGAACAAAAACACATTTTTTGACCGAAATTTCATATTTTGCCATCCATAATGATACATAATTATTTTTATTAAGAACAAAAGTTACAAATCAACATTCAACTAAAAATTGCAAAAAATGAAAAAACTATTTTTTATTCTGGCCCTGGTGGCTGTTTACGCTGTTTCAGCATCGTCTGTAAAAATGAACCCTGTTTCAAATGAAAAATCGCAAATCACCATTGTAGCCGATTTGGACGACGATGGAAAATCTACTGTTGTTGAAGAGAAAAAAGAGAAAAAAGACAAAAAGAAAGCAAAAGCTGCAACCACCAGTTGCTGCTCGCAAAAAGAAACGGTAAAAACCGGTTGCAGTGCAGCACAGCAAAAAAGTTGTGCCGCCTCCAAGGTAAGTTGCACTGAAACAGAAAAAAAAGAAGAAAAAAAGTAAACTAATTCAGGCCGGAAGCGGAACATATTTTTTAAGTACTGGTTTTTTTTGATACATTTCCGCAAACGGAAAATTTCAGTAAACAGTTCAGTTAACTTGCGGTAAACTGAACTGTTTTCTTTTTGCACCCATGCATTATACCTTCAGTTTCAGAGTTCAAACAAAATACATCAGCAAAAAAATGACATGTTAAGAATCAGAAATCCGCTCCTGAAAAAGTTTGAAATTCATATTTTCAATTCACCGAGATAAGCAGCACATTATTCTTTTGCGGCCAATTACAATACAACCTGAATTGCCATCTTTCTGCTTTTTTTGAATGTGAATAAGTTCCCTATCTTTGCTGCAGACTGAATAAAACCAGTTTAAACCTATAGTGGAAAACGAAAATTCAATCATCTGGAAAAGTTTTCTTGCAGGCAATAATGAGGCATTCGCTCATTTATACAACCTGCATGTGGAGGCATTGTTTCGTTACGGGACCAAGCTTTGCAGCAATGTCGATTTGGTAAAAGATGCCATCCAGGAGGTTTTTCTCGATTTATATTTGAAACGGCATAAAAACAAAACCAACCCCGACAATCTGCGCTGGTACCTCATCCTGGCACTCAAACGCAACCT
>JAZBNQ010000347.1:0-2537 GCA_036350775.1 Mariniphaga sp. | reverse complement strand
CCTGGTTTTACTTCTTCCGAAATCAGAAAATCTGCACTCAATGGAAACGGAAAGCGTCAGGGAGAAACACCCCGGAACGAAAACAAAATGATGTCGGCAGAAGAATGTGCCGCCCACATTTATAAAGCAGTTCAGAAACGAAATAGAGAATTGGTGCTCACCTTTGCCGAGGGAAAACTGA
This sequence comes from Mariniphaga sp., assembly GCA_036350775.1. GTDB lineage: Bacteria > Bacteroidota > Bacteroidia > Bacteroidales > Prolixibacteraceae > Mariniphaga. Next base: position 2,356 of record JAZBNQ010000347.1, on the reverse strand, counting down.
CTGTATTTCTCTCCAAATTTTTTCCTGCGTTCATCGATAAAATGTCGTATAAAATATTTGCCAAAGAACCCGATTCACCTTTTAAATAGGAACTCAAGTGCTCAACTCAGGGCAAAAAAAACAAAACAAGGGAAGCGGTTATCAGCAGAATAATTACACTTCCGGCAACCCGGTTAAACCAAAACAAAATATTTATACTGAACAGGTTTCTAAACCTGCTGATGATTCCGGTTATTGAAAACCACCATGTAATGGCGCCCAGCATAAATCCACCCAGAATAACAATTGCTTCAGCGGGTTTATTTACATTCAAAGCCACACCAAATGTGGTAAATAATGCCAGGTGAAGAAAAATAATTAAAGGATTTGAAACGGTGAGTATAAAGGTAGAAGCGAATCGTTTCAGGTAGTTGCCTTTCCCGGAATCGCCCGTGCTGCGGTTTTTTCCCGGGTTAGTGAAGAAAATGAAAAATCCCAGCAAAAGCAGCAAAAGCGAAACCGTGATTCTGAAAACCAGGTCATATTCTTTTATAAACTGAAGAATGAATCCTACACTAAACGCAGCAAAGCTGGCATACAAAGTGTCTGAAAGCGCAACGCCCAATCCTGAAAAAAAGCCTTCCTTCCGGTTACGGGTAATGGTGCGCTGGATAACTAAAATATTTACCGGCCCAAGTGGTACAGATGCCAACAGGCCAATTAGAATTCCTTCAAGTAAAAGATAAATTAACATGCGGCAAAAATAGTTTTTTTTGAATACACTGTTGATTTTTAAAAATGCCAACACTTCCTCCGTAAAATATTTTTACTTTTACCTTTGCATTTAACTTAACGAGAAAATTTTAAAATGGAAGAATTATCAGTTGGTACCCGCGTAGAGCACCCGCGTTACGGAGAAGGAATAATCAGTAAAAACAAACTTACCGCCTACGAAATTTTTTTTGAGAAAGGCGGTAAAATTGAAATGACCAAACGAAATACCGATTTAACCGTTTTGGAAAAAAATGTAGATGCCCCTCCGCAAAAAGGGCTTACACTTTCCGAAGTGGAAAATGCCATAAAATATGTACTCGATCAGAATGGTGCATTGAATGCCATGGTTCCCCTTGGCGAAAAATGGAAAGGCGGAACCCTGCTGCTTCAACCGGCAAATCAGGAATTGAAACCCAAGGAAATTCCTGTAGAGGCCTTTTTTCATAAAATTGTAATGCTGCGCGACCGTCTGCGTGTACTCGAGCAAAACATCAACAGCCACAGCGTCCTCACCGACGAGGAAAAGGTGAATCTGCAACAATACATTACCCGGATTTACGGTTCGCTTACTACATTTAACGTGTTGTTCGCCGAAAAGGAAGATTTCTTTGTTGGCGCTAAATCAAAATAAAATGAAAAATATACTTCTGTTTTTAATCGTGCTTTTTATGACAACACCCCTTTTTGCACAGGATAAAGTTTTAAAAGTTTGGCCCAACGGAGCGCCCAACCACAATGGAATGGACGAACCGGAGGAAAAGTTTGAAGGCGCCCGGGTTCGTAATGTTTCCGAGGCCGAAATGTATGTTTACCTGCCCGAAAAGGAAAAAAATACGGGGGCGGCAGTTGTTATTTGCCCCGGTGGAGGCTACTGGATTGAAGCCATGGATCACGAAGGGTACCAGATGGCTGAGTGGTTGCAGGAAAAAGGCGTTGCAGGAATTGTGCTCAAATACCGGTTGCCTTACGGCCATCACGAAATTCCGTCTGGCGATGCGCGGCGTGCGATGCGTATCGTTCGCAGCCATGCAGAAGAGTGGCGGATTGATCCTTCCAAAATAGGGATTGCCGGTTCCTCTGCGGGTGGTCATCTGGCATCAACCGTTGGCACACGGTTCGACTATGGAAATACAGAAAGCAATGATCCGCTGGAAAAACTGAGTTCCCGGCCCGATTTTATGCTGCTGCTTTATCCGGTAATCAGTTTCCGCGAAGCTTTCGGACACATGGGCTCGCGTAAAAACCTGATTGGTGAAGGCAACAACTGGGAACTGGTGGAAAAATATTCCAACGAGTTGCATGTTTCGCCTGAAACGCCGCCCACATTTCTTGTTTTAGCCGATGACGACAAAGGAGTGGTTCCGCGGAATTCCGTTGAGTTTTACCTTGCCTTAAAAGAAAACAACGTGCCTGCCGAAATGCACATTTTTGCTGAAGGGGGCCATGGGTTTGGAATGAACAAAAAAAATCTGCCTGTTGACCAGTGGCCCGAATTGTTTTTGAACTGGCTGAAGGCTGTTAAAGTAATAAACTGATGCAAGCAACCCATCCGCTGAATGTGCTGAAGTTTTGCCCAAAATGTGGTTCATCGTCCCTTATTTCT
>JAZBNQ010000346.1:0-3684 GCA_036350775.1 Mariniphaga sp. | reverse complement strand
TTGACCTGGAATCGGGTATAAAACGGGAAATTGCAGATTGTAAAACCTTTGCACGCATTTCGCCGAAAGGCAAATACGTGATTTGGTACGAACCTGCCGACAGCAGCTACTATTCGCGTTCAACTGATATTAATCACCTGGAGGCTGTTTCGTTGACTAAAATACTTCCGGTGAATTTTTATGATGAACGAAACGACACACCCATGGATCCGCGTCCTTACGGAATTGCCGGATGGAGCGAGGACGACCGGTTTGTTTACATTTACGACCGTTACGACATCTGGAAACTTGATCCGGCCGGCGAACGTGTTCCGGTAAATATTACCAAAGCCTACGGCCGCCGAAACCAAATTCGCCTGCGTTATGTGAGTCTTGATCCTGAAATGGAACATATTCCTTCAAATGAGTCCGTATTGCTCAGTGCTTTCAATGAACGCACCATGTTGGACGGTTTCTATAGTTCCCGTTTTGGGATGGTTGTTGATCCGGATTTGCTTCTTATGGAGAAAAACCATTTTGGAAGCGTGAAAAAAGCTAAAAACGCAGAAAAACTGATCTGGACCAAAGAAGATATTCAGACATTTCCTGATTTGTGGTGCAGCGATATGAAATTTATGAAATCTGAAAAAATATCGTTTGCCAATCCGCAACAGGAAAATTTTGTCTGGCCAAAAGTGCAACTGGTGGAGTGGACTTCCTTTTCCGGCGAAAAATTGCAGGGACTGCTTTATTATCCTGAAAATCTCGATCCGGCAAAAAAATATCCGATGGTAATCTATTTTTATGAACGAAATGCTGAAAACCTTTACCATCACCTGCACCCGGCACCCAGCCGTTCGACCATTAACAGGCCTTTTTATACCAGCAACGGTTATGTGGTTTTTGTACCCGATATTACCTACAAAGAAGGTTACCCGGGACAAAGTGCCTACAATGCCATTGTAAGCGGCACACATTACCTGATGAATACATTCCCCTACATTGATGAAAAACGAATGGCTCTGCAAGGGCAAAGCTGGGGTGGGTACCAGATTGCTTACCTGGTTACCCAGACTGATTTGTACGCTGCTGCCATGGCCGGTGCTCCGGTGAGCAACATGACAAGCGCTTATGGCGGAATTCGCTGGCAAACCGGATTAAGCCGGATGTTTCAGTATGAGCAAACTCAAAGCCGCATTGGCGGCACGCTCTGGGAAAAACCCTTGCATTACATCGAAAACTCGCCCTTGTTTTATGCACCCAAAGTAAATACACCGCTTTTAATGATGCACAACGACGATGACGGCGCTGTTCCGTGGTACCAGGGCATTGAATATTTTGTTGCGCTGCGTCGCCTTAACAAACCGGTTTGGATGCTTACCTACAACGGAGAACCGCATAATCTGAATGGCTCAAGCTGGGCAAACCGGATAGATTTAAGCACCCGCATGTTTCAGTTTTTTAATCACTACCTGAAAAGCGAACCCATGCCCGAATGGATGGAAAAGGGAGTGCCAGCAACAGAAAAAGGAGAGAACCTGGGGTATTAAATCGAGGAGAATATATATAATTTCTGACGGTATGTAATTTTGTTCGTCCTGAAATTGAGGAGGTTTGTCGAATAAAGTGGTATCTGGTACTCGTTTTTTGCAGTTTTGAGTAACGAATTGCTGTTCTGCACGTCATAACAGAAACAAACTTAAAAATGCCATGAAAAAAACAGTTTTATTTTCGGTGCTCTTACTTTTTCTTTTCACCTCCTGCGAATACGAAAGCGGCGTTTCGGAGGCGTTCACAAAATATAGTTTTAAAAGTGGTGTAACAACCATTACCGTGCCGGGCTGGGTTATCAGAATGGCTGCCCGGTGGGGAGATTTGGACCGGAATGAACGTGAATTGCTGCAAAGTATCGACAAGGTAAAAGTGCTTACGATTGAAGATCGGGATTTGAATGCCCGGAGTAATCTTCACAAGGAATTTTACAATACCATAAAAGAAAACAGCGAGTTGGAAGAACTGATGGTGGTTCGGAACGACGATGAGCAGGTTACCATTTTCGGAAAAGCAGATGAAGAGTCCATCAAAGAATTGCTTATTCTTGTTGGTGGCGACGACAATGCCATGGTGTATGTAAAAGGCCGCCTGAAACCAGAAATGATTTCCAGGTTTATGGATGACAATTCGCAAAGGGGATTTTTGAGTTTTAAGAATTAATGCAGCTGCCATTGTTTTATCAATTTCAAATAGTTTCAAGTCTGAAGAATATTTCATCAAAGGGCATCATCCAGATGTATTCCAGAGGAATTTCCGGATAGGTTTCCTCAAATTTCCTGTATTTGCTTTTTTTGATTAATGCTTTATCGAATTTGGCTTCAATGGCTTTCTGTTGAGCAACGCCCGGTAAAACAAAATCAACTTCCTGTCCTGACGAAGTGCGCCAGAAATGAATTGCATCGACAGGATATTTTTTTGTTAACTGTCTGAATACTATATTTTCCCATAGTTCTCCCTTGTCGGAGCGGATGCCGAACGACTGAAAGTTTTCCAGCAAACAGTTCCGCATTCCGATATCCAGGAAATAAACTTTGGGCATTTTTACCAGTTCTTTTCTCAGATTTCTAAAAAATGGTTTAACCAGCGTAATGTGAAAACATTTCTGCATCACATTCAGATAATGGGTTACTGTACTATTTTGAATACGCAGCGTGTTTGCCAGCTCATTTACATTGACCAGGTTTCCGGTTTGCGCCGCCAGAATTCTTAAAAGTGAATAAAATGCCGTTTCGTTAACAACTCCCGATTCCTGTATATCTCTTTTTACAAAAGAATCTCTCAGTTCGCGCAACCGGAGTATTTTTTCGTCGGGGTTCGGTTCGGTTATTACTGCCGGATAGCCGCCAAAAAGTATGTAATTTTCCCATTCAACACGCAGATAATCTAATTTGGTGCTTCTGCTGTTTGGGTTTTCGCCCAACCTTTTTTTTTCCTGAAGCAATTCGGGTTTTCCAATTAGTTCCAGGTATTCCTCGAAAGAGCAGGTAAAAAGCTGAAATATCCTTTTTCTGCCAGCCAGCGAATCGCTGAACTTGTCGTCCATATAAAATGCGCTGCTTCCCGATGCAATAATTTTTATTTTTTCTACATGCTCATCGTACAATAGTTTCAGAAAATTGGAGGGATCATCAAGGTATTGTACTTCATCCACAAAAACAATTGTTCTTTTATTTGTATTCGGGATGTAACCAAGCACATTTAATGGATTTTCATTGATTTCGGCGAGAATGGATTTGTTTTCCAGGTTCAGAAAAACAACCGGAATATTCAGTTCTTTGCAGTGTGTTTCAATCTGCCTTAACAAGGTGGATTTCCCCGTCTGCCTGGCGCCGGTAAGTATGCTAAACTCTTTTTTTTCAAGGTGAGCCAGCAATTTATCAAATAGTTTTCTCCGAATCATGATGAATCATTTTTCAACAAATATACAAATTATCGGATATTTTTGTGGGTAAACTATGTAAAATATCGGATATTTTTGTGGGTACACTACCAAAAATATCCGGTTTATTTGTGGTTGGGGTATAAAGATGCTTGCGTTATTTATACAAATCTGCCATTACCAACTTAATTTCACCATAGGAATAATCAGCTCCCAGTTTGTTTTTTACGTCGGTGGTCGTTTCGGTTTCTGTTTTTTGACGCAGGCATTTT
>JAZBNQ010000345.1:0-4542 GCA_036350775.1 Mariniphaga sp. | reverse complement strand
GAGTTTGGATCATTAGTTCCATAATAGTACCAGGGCAAACCATAACCTGATGCAACCGGAATCAGCACATCGCCATTATCCATATTTATCTGGTATTCCAGGGGATCAGAATTAACCTGTTCAATCATCCCGAAACCTATCCACATGTCATTCAGCGAATACCCGTCTTCATCAAGGCAACTGGTAACTGTAAAAATCAATCCCAATAAAACAATTAACACATACTTTTTCATGACTATCTCTCCTTATTTAAAATTTAACATTGAATAGATTTAAAAAATGTTCGAAGGGTTGCGTGAAAACAAAAAAAAAATTTGTGCACTGAAAAACTGACAAAAATGAGAAAAAACCAAATGGCACAGGGATTGTTATCTATATTTTCATATATATAAATATTTACATATTTTTGAAGCATGAAAAAAATTGGATCTTTACAGGAATTAAATAACACAACCGGCTCGAACGAAAATGTTTGGTTGTTGTTATATAAAAAGGGTTCATCACAAAGCGAGTGTGCTTTGGAAAATTTTGAAAAAGCAGGGAAAATTGCTACTGAAAAAAAGAAAAACAACGTTCTTTGCAGCGCCGATGTAAATGAAGCAAGAGATATTCACCCGGAGTTTGATGTAACCAGCGTTCCAACTTTGCTCTATTTTGAAAAAGGACAATTGCGGAATTTGGTGAAAGGATGTCATAAGCCGGAACAATTTAATACTATTTTTGACAAATCGGCAGTGGTTCTTTCAACGAACGGAGAGAAAAAACCGCAAAAAAACGTGACGGTTTATACTACTCCAACCTGCACCTGGTGCAATACCATAAAACGCCATTTGCAGGAATATGGAATTCGGTACCGCGAAGTGGATGTTTCGCGCGACCAAAAAGCTGCCGAAGAAATGGTGCGTAGAAGTGGACAACAAGGTGTTCCGCAAACCGATATAAATGGCGAAATTATTGTAGGTTTCGACAAATCGAGAATTAACAGTTTATTGGGAATAAATTAAAAATGAAATCAATATGAAAAAGTTAGTATTCATTCTGGCAGTTGCAGTATTTTCTTTGTATAGCTGCGGTTCGGGCCAGGCAAAAAACAACGAAAAAGAGAGCGCAGAGAATTCAGTTGCGCAGGTTCAAACGGTAGCTGACAATAATTCAGCCAGCGTAAGTTCAGCCGAAGGAGGCTCAATTCTTTTAACCAAAAATGTTTTTTTGGAAAAAGTCTGGGATTACAACAATTCACCCCAGGAATGGAATTACAAAGGTGACAAACCCGCGTTAATCGACTTTTATGCCGACTGGTGCGGTCCGTGCAAAATTGCATCACCTATTCTTGAAGAAATTTCAAACGAATATGCGGGTCAGATTTACGTGTATAAAATAGATACCGAAAAAGAACGCGAACTGGCATCAGTATTCGGCATTCGCGGCATTCCCGCATTTTTATACATTCCTGTTGAGGGGCAACCAGTCATGATGTCAGGCATTGCCCGCACGAAAGAAGACACTAAAAAGATGTTCAAAGACAACATCGACAAATATTTATTAACTTCAAATTAGTGTTAAACGTTAAATTAAAGAATGGTAAAAATGAAAGAGTTACAGCCAATTAATCAGAATGTTCTGCTGGAACTGACTGAAGACACTGCAGAACAGAAAACCGCTGCAGGGATTATTATCCCCGATTCTGCACAAGAAAAGCAGGAAGTTGCTAAAGTTGTTGCCGTAAGCAACATCGAAAATGCAGAAATTGCACCGGGAGACCAGGTTCTCTACAAAAAGTTTTCAGGCACGGAAATCGAATTTGAAGGTAAAAACTACTTGTTGCTACCTTACGCCGATATCCTGTCGAAAGTAGTGGAAACCGAGTCAATTTAAACGGCTAATGCTTTGAATTTTACCCATTCTGCCAGAAACGTTACAAAAATCGACATAAAGAGCCGGGAGTTTTTCTTCCGGCTTTTTTAATGGGAAATTTTACAATTTCCTGAATTTTGTTCGATTTAAAAAGTCTATCGTTTTGTTGATTCCTTCATACATCAACACATCATGCTGAACAAATTTCACATCTTTTCGGTACTCTTTCAGAAATTCTTCCAGGAAGGGTGAAGTTTTCAGCGGCCGGTGGAAATCCATGGCCTGTGCTGCATTGTAAAGTTCAATGGCCAGAATTTTTTCCGTATTCAAAACCACTTTTAAAGCTTTGGTGGCGGCGTTGGCACCCATACTCACGTGGTCTTCCTGCTCGTTGGACGATGGAATGGAATCAACCGAAGCGGGTGTACAAAGCTGTTTATTTTGACTAACTATTGAAGCCGCTGCATACTGTGGAATCATAAACCCGGAATTCAATCCAGGATTGGCTACCAGAAACTCGGGCAGCCCGCGTTCTCCGGCAATCAGGCGGTAAGTTCGCCGTTCCGAAATACTTCCCAGTTCGCTTAACGCCATGGCCAAAAAATCGAGTGCCAGTGCCAGCGGCTCTCCATGAAAGTTGCCGCCCGAAACAATCTGGTCTTCGTCGGGAAAAACCGTAGGATTGTCAGTTACCGAATTAATTTCAGTTTCGAACACACCCGCCACATAATTTACGGCATCGCGAACCGCGCCGTGAACCTGCGGGATACACCGGAACGAATAGGGATCCTGGATGTGTTTTTTCGGTTTGGCCTGCATTTCGCTGCCTTCAAGAATTTTTCTGAAATGCTCAGCCGTTTGTGCCTGCCCCTTGTGCGGACGAATCCGCTGGATGTTTTCCATAAACGGTTCAATAAGCCCGTCAAATGCATCAAGTGAAAGGGCAGAAATCATGTCGCCCTGGTCGGCAATACGAAATGTTTTCAGCAATGAAAAAACACCGTGGGCCGCCATAAACTGCGTACCGTTCAGCAAAGCCAAACCCTCTTTGGCCTGAAGTTTCACCGGCTCCCAGCCAAATTTTTGCAGCACTGTTTTGGCTTCCACTTTTTTGCCTTTGAAATTTACTTCACCCAAACCCAGCAAAGGCAGGAACAACATAGCCAGCGGCGCCAAATCCCCACTGGCGCCCAGTGAACCCTGTTCGCAAACTACAGGTAAAATATTATGATTAAACAAGTCGATAATTCGCTGAACGGTTGCCAACTGCACCGCTGAATTTCCTTTGGCCAGCGCATGTGCTTTTAGCATTAGCATCAGTTTCACCACGTCGCCCGGAACTTCCGGCCCAATGTTGCATGCATGGGAAAGTATAAGATTTTCCTGAAGTTTACTCAGTTCCTCTTTGGAAATTTCAATATCACAAAGCGCTCCAAAACCGGTATTAATTCCATAAAGCGGTTTATCGGCCTCTTCCAGTTTTCGGTCGAGATACGCTTTACTTTTTTGAATACGTTCTACCGATTCAGTTGAAAGTTTCAGTTTGATATCATTTTCAAGGATTTGCTGAATCTCATCAAAAGTAAGATTAGCCGGAGAAATTTCGAAGGGCTGTTTTTTCATTACGCTCTATTTTAGCGCAATGTCGCAGAAGATTCAGAAACGAGAAACGATATTTATCAGTTCTTCGGCGGTTACCAGGTTTTGTTCTCCCGTTTCCATATTTTTTAGGGTGAATTTTTTTGCTTCCATTTCCGATTCTCCGGCCAGCACCACAAATGGAATTTCTTTTTTATTGGCGTAAATCATCTGTTTTTTCATTTTGGCGTTTTCGGGAAAAATCTCGGAATTGATGCCTTCTTTGCGAAGTTTTGTCAGCACCGGCAAACAATATCCTTCCTCTTTTTCACCAAAATTCACAAACAGCACCCGGGTTATTTCAGGTGATTCCTGCGGAAAAAGTTTCAGGTGTTCCAGCACATCGTAAATACGTTCAGCACCAAACGAAACGCCAACTCCCGAAACACCGGGTAAACCAAAAATGCCGGTCAGGTCGTCGTACCGTCCGCCTCCGCAAATGCTACCCATTTCCATATCTTTGGTTTTCACTTCGATGATGGCACCAGTATAATAATTCAGTCCGCGGGCCAGCGTCAGGTCCAGTTCCATTTCGGTTTTCAGTTCCATACGTTCAAGATAGGCGAAAAGTGTTTGGAGCTCGTTCACTCCCTTTAAACCAATTTCAGATTTAGCCAAAATCGATTCCAACTGATTTATTTTCTCTTTGGTGCTTCCTTTCAACCCCAAAATAGGCTGTAACTTTTCAATGGCTTCGGTTGCAACTCCTTTTTCAGCAAGTTCCTGGTTCACCTTTTCCAGACCAATTTTTTCCAGCTTGTCGATGGCAACTGTAATATCGGTCAGGCGTTCGTTTTCACCAATGATTTCGGCAATTCCGGCCAGAATTTTCCGGTTGTTCAGTTTTACAATTGTATTGATTTTCAGCCGGGTGAAAATATCATCGATAATCTGAACAAGTTCGGCTTCATTCAGCAGGCTGTTGCTGCCAATCACATCCACATCGCACTGAAAAAACTCGCGGTAGCGCCCTTTCTGCGGCCGGTCGGCCCGCCATACCGGCTGAATCTGGTAGCGCCGGAATGGAAAAGTAATTTCATGTTGATGTTG
>JAZBNQ010000344.1:0-5478 GCA_036350775.1 Mariniphaga sp. | reverse complement strand
GCATTATCCATGTTGGCAATGAGTAAACTTCCCTCTTTTTCAAGATCAGAAAAAGTCACCCCATCAGAAGTTTCAATGTAAGCATCCAATTCATTCAATTCTTCCAGTTCTGCAAAAAGCATCTCCTCATCAAATGAAAAAGCTGATTCATCAAATGTTACAACTGATGCACCATTGCCTGCATAAGCTGAAAAACTTTGAGCAGAAAGCAATGTGATTGCCATAAAGATGCTCAGGCTTTTTAGTAGAAATTTTTTCATGATAATTTAATTAAGTGATTATTAAATTTTATTAGTTATTATGAAAAGCTAAAGTATGAAAAAATTATATTGAATGCCTAATAAATATTGAAAAAAAAAAAATTAAAAAAACAAGCTTGCTAATAGAGTGAATATTAGACCACAAATTGCAATAATCGTTTCCATGACCGTCCAGCTTTGAAGGGTTTGTTTTTCGTTCATTCCCAGGTATTTACCTACTAACCAGAATCCGCTGTCGTTTACATGTGAAAGCAGTGTGGCGCCCGAGGCAATTGCGATTACAACCAACGCCCGTTGCGGGTCGTTCAGCCCAAATTCGCTAATTACTGGTGCAATAATTCCGGCTGAAGTAATCATGGCCACTGTTGCCGAGCCTTGAGTTACGCGCACAATGGCCGCCAAAATCCAGGCAAGCAAAATGGGTGGCAATGCCGAATTGGCCATCGACTCAGCCATAATTTGTCCGATTCCGCTGTCAACCAAAACCTGTTTTAACACTCCGCCAGCACCGGTAATCAGAATGATAATTCCGGCCGGACCAAGCGCTTTGGTGCTCAAATCCAGAATTTTTTGTTTACCCATTCCTCTTTTGATACACAAAAAATAAGTGGCAATCAGTGTGGCAATAATCAATGCCGAAAACGGGTGGCCGATAAATTCAAGTGAATCAGTCCAGATAGATTTGGAAACCAACTCTTTCGATACAGCAAGCCCGGTGAATGTATTTACTAAAATTAAAAGAAGTGGAATGGAAATGATGATAGCAATTAAACGGAATGGTGGAAAGTTTTTCGGATCAACATCCTGTGGCTGTTTGTCAAAATCGAAGGGTGGTTCCAGGTAAATTTTTTTCGAAATATACTTTCCCCAAATAGGTCCGGCAATCACTGCAGTTGGAAATCCTAAAATAATGCCCAGCAAAATTACCCAGCCCAATTGAGCATTAATAATGTCGGCCACAGCAACCGGGCCTGGTGTGGGCGGAATAAAACTGTGCGTAACCGCCAATCCTGCCAGCAGTGGAATAGCGTAATACAAAAGCGATCGTTTTGTATCGCGAGACAATGCATAAATGATGGGAACCAGAATAATAAAACCCACATCAAGAAAAACCGGGATGGCTACTATAAAACCTGTAATTACCATAGCCCATGAAGCACGGTCTTTCCCAAACTTCTTCACCAGGTAATGTGCCAGCGATTCAGCTCCCCCTGAACTTTCCAGCATTTGCCCGAAAATGGCGCCAAGTCCTACCACTGTGGCAACAAAACCGAGTGTTCCGGCCATTCCATCCTGAATGGCCAGAGTGACTGCACTTAACGGCATGCCTGCCACAATGCCCACATAAATGGCGGTAATCAATAACGAAATGAAGGCGCTGATTTTGAGTTTCAGCACCATAAAGAGCAATAACGCTACGGCTGAAATAACTATAAATACCAGAAACGGAGTGGTCATAATGAAAATGATTTAGCTATTTAGCTATAAAAATAAGATTATAGATCGAATATCAATCATCAAATATCAATCATTAAAAAACAAATAGACGCCAAATTCGAATATTCAAAATCTCAAACAAGATGAGACATATTGGAAATTAATTCATTGGTATTTGGAAATTATTTGTGATTTGTTTTTTGTCAATTGTTAGTTTCTACCGTATTCGGTTCCTATACTGTCTTGGCGACATGCCCATTTTCTTCTTGAAATCACGCGTAAAATAATAGGGATCAGAATATCCAAGTTGGAAAGAAATTTCTTTTACTTTCATTCGGGTATAGTCCAGAAATTCGCAGGCTTTTAATACTTTCAAATGAGAAAAATAACTTAGCGGAGCATAATTGGTTTCTTTTCGGAAAAGTGTGGTAAAATAGGTTGGAGAATAGCCTGCTTCGCGGGAAATCTCCTGCAACGAAAGTTTTTTGTCGAGATTCTTTTCCAGAAAATGAATAGCTCGCCGCACTGCAGGACTCGATTCGTCGGCCAAATCGTCGCTGGTTCGGTTGGCATAAATAAACGTTGCAAGCAAGTGCCCGAAACAAAAGTTCACATATTCAATATTCTGGTTATAAAATCCTTTTGAAAGATTGTTGAAAATTTCGTCGAAAAGCATTTCACGGTTGGCCACCATGTTGTTTACTGAAGGAACAAGGTTGCGTACCACCGAAAACTCATGATTCATTCGCTGGGCAATTTGTCCGTCAAAGCGCGCAATCAGGAACCGGGATTTTGTATTCAAAACTGAATAATATTTGAATGTTTCACTCACTGGAACAATAAAAAACTGGTCGCCGGAAACAGAAACCTGTTCGCCTGCAAGTAAAACAATTCCTTCACCCTTGGTGCAATAAGCCAGCAGACTATCATCGGTTTTTCCTTCAGAATCCCAGATAGTGCCTTCCTCCACTTCCAGTTCTCCGGTTTCAGTAAGGTATAAATCGCGTGCAAGCGGATTCTTTTTCTGCTCGTTTATCAGCGAAGCCGGAAGTCTGAAATACCTTAACTGATTAACCATACCCAAAGAAAGTAATATTATCCATCTTTTTCAAAGAAAATACTATTTTGCACCCATTTTTAATCCTTACTTTTGTGTAAACCAAAAATTATTGAAGCATTATGAGTGAACTTTTACCTAAAATTGCCGAATGTATCGAATTCGGAAAAATCAATAAGGCAGCACCATATCCACCAAATATGAAAGGACAGGATGGCGCCGACGAACTTACCCGGCAAGCGCTTGACGAAGGAATTTCGGCACAACGTATTTTAACCGAAGGACTGATGGTTGGCATGGAAAAAGTAGGTATCAAATTCCGCGAAAACAAGGTTTTTGTTCCGCAGGTTTTGATGTCGGCCAAAGCCATGAGCACGGCCATGATTCACCTGAAACCTTTTTTCCTCTCAGGTGAAGTAAAAGAAAAAGGTACCTTTATTATTGGAACGGTAGAAGGCGACCTGCACGACATTGGTAAAAACCTGGTTTCGATGATGGTGGAAGGCAACGGATGGAAAGTGGTTGATTTGGGTACCGATGTTAAAGCCGATCAGTTTGTGGCTGCCATGAAGGAACACCAGAATGCGTTTGTAGGGTTATCAGCACTTTTGACCACTACCATGGTAAACATGGAAAAAATAACCAAAGCCATCAAAGAAGCTATACCTGATGCAAAAGTGGCCGTGGGAGGTGCTCCGGTAACCGACTCATTCCGCCAGAAAATTGGCGCCGATGCCTATGCACCCGATCCTCAGGGACTAGTGGAATATTTGAATTCGCAGGTAGCCTGAAGCCGATAAAAGATTTTGAAATGTAAGTAGTAACAAAAAAAGAAATTGCTACTTAAAATCTATTGTCAGATTTCATAAATTACCATAAGGATTTGGTTGAAAATCAAAAAGTTTGGGAATAAAAATATCCCCGAGTGGTGTTTCTGTGCTCATTTATAAGATTTTTTATTCTCAACATCTCATTACTTAATACAAAAAAAATGAATGGTCTGGAATTAATTAAAAAAGCGTTTTCATTGGAACCTGTTGAGCGGGTACCTTGGGTACCGTTTGTGGGTGTGCATGGCGGATTTTTAACCGGTGTTGATGCTGCAACCTATCTTAAATCGGCAGACGAAATTGTTAAAGGAATAAGCAGAGCAGTGGAGCAATACAATCCTGACGGAATTCCTGTGGTTTTCGACCTTCAGGTTGAAGCAGAAGTGCTCGACTGTGAATTACGATGGTCGGAAACTGGTCCGCCGGCAGTGGTTTCCCACCCGCTATCGGAAGGTAAAAAATTAAGCGACCTGAAAATTCCAGGTTCAGATGACGGCCGCATTGCAGTTTGTTTGGATGCCACCCGGCAACTTCGGAGAAATTATCCTGAACTGGCACTTTACGGCTTAATTACCGGTCCGTTTACGCTGGCATTGCATCTGTTGGGCACCGATATTTTTATGAAACTTTTTGAAGCCCCGGAAGAGGTTAACGAGGTTATGGAATTTTGCACACAGGTGGGACAAAAAATGGCTGAATATTATATGGATGCAGGTTGCGATGTGATTGCACTGGTCGATCCCATGACCAGCCAAATCGATCCTGATACTTTTGAAACATTTGTCACACCATTCGTTTCCCGGATTTTTGAGTTTATCAGTCAAAAAGGGAAGCTCAGTTCGTTTTTTGTATGCGGCCATGCCCAGCAAAATATTGAAGCTATGTGCAATTGCCGGCCTGACAATGTTTCAATCGACGAAAATATTCCGCTTGACTTTGTGAAAGAAATTGCTTTGGGAAAGGAGATCAGCTTTGGCGGCAACCTGAAACTGACTGTGATTTTGCTGATGGGCACTCCCGACGATTGCCGTGAACATGCATTGGAATGCCTCGATTTGGGCGGGAAAACCGGATTTATCCTTGCGCCAGGCTGCGATCTTCCAAGAGAAACGCCGCCGGAAAATCTGACAGCAGTAACTGAACTGGTGCACGATCCGTACCAGCAGGATGTGGTTCGGACGCTCGAAAAAAAGGAAAGTTCGCTGGAAGTTTTCAACATGAAAGATTACGGACAGGCCGATAAAGTGATTGTTGACATCATCACCCTCGATTCTGAATCATGCGCTCCCTGCCAGTATATGGTGGAAGCTGTAAAACGCGTGGCGCCCCATTTCGAAGGCGTGGTAGAGTGGCGTGAACATGCCATCAAAAAAATGGAGGCGGTGAGTTTTATGTCGTCGCTTATGGTGAAAAACATTCCCACCATTTGTATTGATGGCAAAATTGCATTCGTTTCTAAAATCCCCCCCGAACGAGAACTGATAGCTGCAGTTCAAAAGCGCATTAATGAAAAATTGAAACTTAAAATTAAATCGAAACGGAGTGAACTCATTTTGATTGGCAATGAGGCAGGTCAGTGCGATGAATTGAAAGACCGTGTGGACCGGGCACTGACAGAACTGGGCAAGGAAGCAGAAGTGAAAATTTTAACAGGCAGAGAAAAACTGGCAGCTTATGGTGCAACGCAATCGCCGGCATTGGTATCCGTGAGTTATAAACTAAAATCGGAAGGCTCGCTTCCTTCCATCGAAGTAATAAAAGAGTGGTTAAAAGAGTTGTGATATTTTTAGTAATTTGGCCTTTAAAAAGAAATGGGAAAAATAACAGACAAAATAAAACAAGGCAAAATTATGGTATCCGACGGAGCGTGGGGAACGTTTTTACAACAAAAAGG
>JAZBNQ010000343.1:0-2644 GCA_036350775.1 Mariniphaga sp. | reverse complement strand
CACCCCTGGAACGGATTACGTTTCTGGGATTTGGTGCAGCCGTTTTTCATGTTTATTGTAGGCGTGGCTATGCCGTTTTCCTATGCAAAAAGAAGAAAACGAGGCGATTCCAAACAAAAAATTACCCGGCATATTATTCAGCGGTGCATTCTTTTGCTTGCATTTGGCGTAGGCTTGCACTGCGGATACCGCCGCGAGTTGGTTTGGGAGTTGTGGAACGTACTTTCACAGCTTTCGGTTACCATCATAATTGCCTTCTTTTTAATGCGTTACAAACCTACGGTTCAAATTCTTGCCGCTTTCGGGCTTTTATTGCTCACCGAAATATTATACCGCACTTTTCCTTTGGAAGGTTACAACCAGCCGTTTGTAAAAGACCACAATTTTGGTTCGTGGATGGATATGGTTTTAATGGGAAAAATCAATCGCGGCGGCGGATGGGTGGCCATCAATTTTATTCCAACAGCAGCCCACACCATTTGGGGCGTTGTTGCGGGTCAGTTGCTTCTTTCTGAAAAACCGGCAGCAGAAAAACTTAAAAAGCTTGTAGTGGGTGGATTTGTAATCCTTGCCGCGGGCTACCTGTTGGACTGGACTTCGGTAACTCCCATTATAAAACGAATTTCCACCTCTTCGTTTGTATTGGCATCGGGAGGCTGGTCGCTTCTGGTACTGGCGGCAAGCTACTGGTTTATCGACATCAAAAAAAATAACCGCTGGATATTTCCTTTTGTAATTGTTGGTATGAATCCGATTTTTATTTATCTGTTTTCGAATACAGTTGGCGGACAATGGTTTAACGGATTTGTAGGGATTTTTACGTACGGTTTTCTGAGCTGGTTCAATTCTCCTGAATTTTTAATGGCATTGGTAACTTCGTTAACTGTTCTGGTGCTCGAGTGGCTTTTATGTTACTATTTATACCGAAAAAGAATCTTTTTTAAAATATAAATACTGTATTTTCATTGTTCAATTTTAAATCATATAAAATGGAAAATAAATCAAGAAGGAACTTTTTAAAAGCAACACTGGCTGCAACTGCCGGAACAATGCTTGTTTCACCTGCTTTTGCTGCAGTGGCTGCAAAAAAATCACCCTTTCAAATATCCCTGGCCGAATGGTCATTGCATAAAACGCTGTTTGCCAACGAAATGACAAACCTCGATTTTCCGCGTTTCGCTGCAGAAAACGGAATTATGGGAGTTGAGTATGTTAACCAGTTTTTTAAAGACAAGGCAAAGGATATGGCATACCTGACCGAGTTAAAAAAGATTTGTAAAAACGAAGGCGTTACCAGCGTGCTGATAATGTGCGACGGCGAAGGAATGGTTGGTCATCCGGAAAAAGCTGAACGCGTTAAAACCGTTGAGAACCATAAAAAATGGGTTGACGCTGCCAAATTTTTAGGTTGCCACTCCATCAGGGTGAATGCCGGAAGCCAGGGAAGTTTCGAAGAACAGCAAAAGCTCGCAGCCGATGGATTGCGCATGTTATGCGAATATGGCGATACGCAAAAAATAAATGTTATTGTTGAAAACCACGGCGGGTGGTCGAGTCACGGGGAATGGCTGGCCGGCGTAATGGAAATGGTTGACCACAAGCGGGTGGGCACTTTACCCGATTTTGGCAATTTCATAATCAACCGGCAAACCGGCGAAGAATTTGATCGCTACAAAGGCACAGAATTGCTGATGCCTTACGCCAAGGGAGTCAGTGCAAAATCGCACGCTTTTGATTCGGAAGGAAATGAAACACGGTCCGATTATTTCCGCCTGATGAAAATTGTAAAGGATTCGGGTTACAAAGGCTGGGTTGGAATTGAATACGAAGGAAGCGAATTACCAGAAAAAGAGGGTATTTTGGCTACAAAAAAACTCCTTGAAAAAGTTTTTGACAGCCTGTCCTGAATTTTTTACAGCAAGTAAACCGGTTAAAATTTGTTAAACCAAACTAATAATGAAACAATGGAGTAGCTCCACCGTAATTTTAGTATTGTCTTGAATGTTTGGTTTATAAGTGGACTTACAAATTTGATTGGTTGAGGCTGGTTCAAGGCAGGGTAAAAAATTTTGATTATTTTGTAAAAAGGCAGTGAATATTACTTTCACTGCTTTTTTTATCTCCTTCGTTTTGAAAAAGATTTTCCTCCCTTTTTCTTATGAAAAAGATTTTTACTTACTCTTGAGGAACGGGTAAAATTGCTTTTGTTGTATCTTCGGTCGGGAATGGCAGAATAAGTTAAGCCAATACTCGCCTGGGCCACCGCCGCCCAACTGTTAATTCTTTCCATGGTAGATTGGCCGTCTTTTTCAATATAATTGTAATTGGGCACTCCGTTTACAATATCAGAATTTATGAGCGAGGCCGTTGCATCAAAATAAATATCCAGTTTATCTGACAATCGGTAAGAAGTTCCAAGCCCTAATCCGCCGGTAAAAGCAGCTTTTTTCGGATAATCACTGTTTTTTGTACCCCGCGAATGCAGCACACCCACATCGTATTCAACCCGGTAAACGGGATTCTCAAAAGTAAAATCAGTGCCTGTAAAAGAAACACCGCTCATGAGTTTCAAAAATATATTCATGTTGCTTTTAAACGGCAGAATATAAAAGCGGGCTGTTCCCAACATGTTCAGAATTTTGGT
>JAZBNQ010000342.1:0-6919 GCA_036350775.1 Mariniphaga sp. | reverse complement strand
GACTGATATCCATATTTTTTGGCCATGTCTATCAACTCCGGAATGGTCTTATCCTGCGCCATGGAAGACATAAAACCCAGTTTCATGTTAAAGGCTTTTCGGTTTTGCTGAGTAGCAACATTGCCTGCACCGGAAATACCAGCAAAAGTAGCTGAAGGAATCGTCAGTGCTGCAGCAGAAATTATTGATTTTTGAAGGAATTCCCTTCTATTCGATTGATTTTTCATTTCAGTATTCGTGTAAATAAAACGTAACAATAAGTAAAAGGTAAAAGGCCGGTAACAAAAGGAAACTGTTTCCGGCCATTAATTCTATAAAACTAATTATAACCTGAATTTTGCTCCATAACCGCACCGGTATTTGCATCTATAATTCCCTGAGGGATCGGAAAGTATTCGTTGTAAGGCTGAACCTTACTCTCATCCAACCGAGGATTATATTTTACTGCCCATTCGTAGAACTTACCTGTTCTTACCAGTGTATGCCTCCGGTATTCTTCTGTTACCAGTTCCCTTGAACGCTCTTTTAATATAAATTCAAGAGTTACGTCTGAAGCCGAAATTGGTGATGCATTTGAACGTGCCCTCAATTCATTCAGGTATGTGGCAGCTTCGTTGTTTTTCCCTTGTTTCATTAAAGCTTCAGCCGCTAAAAGGTAAGTTTCGGCCAAACGCATAAACAACTGATCATCATATTGTCCTGCTCGTCCTGCATTTTCAAGAATATAGGGATCATTGTATTCCCATTTTCTCACCCAGGGCCATAAAAAATGGTCTTCCAAATCGTCAGGTTCATCATAATCCATATTTGTGTAGCGCAAGGTATCAAATTCGGTTGCACTTGCATCTTTCGGATAGATATAATACTTTTTTACAGCATGCTCTGAATACCGGTCATCGAAAGGTTCGTACCAGGCAAAGGCCGAATCGGATACAGACAGCCGCCCAGCTCCCTTTCCTCCATTATAGGTAAACAAAACATTGAGGTCATCAACTTTTTTTAATTTACTATCTTTCCGGTAGTCCGAATGCCAAAGATTTCTCATGGACAGATAAGCACTACCTACTACATCATCATAGGCGTTATTTAGTACCCACAGTACTTCCCTGTTACCGGTTTCACGTGTTACATTATCAAAAATGTCTGAAAAAGCATTTCCGGGTTTTGAGGCATTTATCCCAAATCTTGTCGTCATCAGTTCATATTCACCACTGTTAATTACCCGCAAAGCTTCATCTGTTGCTTCATCCGGACGATTCATGTCAAGATATAGTTCTGCCAGTAGAGTGCCAGCAACGGCACTGTTAACCGTGCCTGACTCCTCAACCATATCAAGATTATCGCGAGCAAACAACAAATCTTCCTCCATTTGTTGTTGTATCTGTTCAACAGGAGTACGCTCCCAATCATTGCGATAAGTTGTTCCGGTAATTTCGTAAAGACTTAATGGCACCGGTCCCCAGCCATAACGTAAATGCCGGTAACACCAGGCCCTTACAAGTTTTGCCTGGGCAACCACCTTGTTTTTAGCAACCAGATCTTCTTGCTCATTATTTCCCTGCCAATCAATCTCGTCATTTTCTGCCCGGTTAATAATTAGGTTTGTAGTATTAATAATCTCGTATAATCTGGTAAATGCTATGTCAACTAAATCATTTTGAGAGTTAAAATCAGCGTAGTCATTAAAAGGATCAATATCTGCACTCCCATTGCCAACAAATACATTATCTGTCCCCAATTTAAACAATTCATCCCTGCTTGCCGTTTGTGTTCCGTCACGTTGGTCTCTTACAAGTGCATATACTGCATTCAGTCCATTAACAAATCCATCGTAATTCACAAAAAGGTTTTCTGCAAAAATATCATCACGAGGATCTTCTCTCAGGAATTCATCTTCATTACACGCTTGTAAAATAAAAATGAAGCCTATAATTAATATTACTATCTGTTTTTTCATTGTCTTTAAACTTTAATTATTACAAACTAATGTTTACCCCAAAAAGAAATGATTTCGTTTGCGGTATTGCTGTTTGATCAGAAAATTCAGGATCAAGGCCAACCCAGTTTGTCCAGGTTGCCAGGTTTTTAGCATTTACAAATAATTTAACATTATCCAGTTTATATCTATTCACCAATACTTTAGGCAAAGTATAGCTTAATGTAACATCTTGCAAACGGATAAAATCTGCACTGCGATAAAAATCCATGCCAAATTTATTGATGTCTGAACTTCTTTCATTTGCCGGGTATTCATTGCTGTTATTTTCAGGCGTCCAAAAATCTACATTGTATCTGTTCAAACGCATTTCATTATCATTTGTCCCCAGCAATTCATTTCTTTTTGTAACACCACTCACTGCATTTAAGAAAAAACTTAGCGACCATCCTTTGTATTTCAATGTATTTGTCATGCTTGTTATAAAATCAGGTATTCGTCTGCCAATTACCTGCCTGTCGTCGGCTGAAACGGTACCGTCACCGCTCGCATCGAGGTAACGAATTTCTCCTGCTTCTACATCTCCCTGAGGGGTGTCTTCCTCATCCTGTTGATAAATACCATCAAAAACATAGTCATAATTCACACTAACAGGTTCTCCGATAAACCATCGGCTATCAATATCATCAACGTAATTTCCTGCATCATCGGTTAGCCCAACATGAACAATTTCGGTATTATAATGGGATATATTGAAGTTTGTTGTCCACATAAAATCAGAGCTACTTATATTTACCGAGGTCAGTTGGAATTCAACGCCATTATTAGCTGTTTCGCCTATATTTTGAATAATAGACCCGGTACCGTTAACATCTGAAATGGATTTACTTAAAAGCAGGTCGGTTGTATTTGACCAATAGGTATCAAAAGTTCCTCTCAACCGGTTATTAAATAATACAAAATCAACGCCTGCATTAAAAGAGGTTGTGGTTTCCCAGCCCAATGAAGGATCTCCCAGGCGACTTGGGTAAAATCCAAAAAGAGTTTGATCATTCGCATTAACATAATTAAAGGAAGATAATGTAGGAAGTGTGGAATATGGAGAAACTGCCTCGTTTCCGTTTACCCCGTAAGAAAGACGTAGTTTCAAAACATCCAGTTTTTCAGCTTGAGACAAGAATTGTTCGTTTGCCATATTCCAACCCACGGCAACCGAGGGGAAAACGCCAAATTTACTATCTTCTCCAAAGGCCGAATAACCATCTCTACGCACGGTAAATGTTGCCAAATAACGGTTATCGTAAGTATAGTTGGCACGAAACATTTGCGAAATGTGGGTTCTTTTCTGATAACTATCCGATGGTTCAACCAAACTGGCTTTACTATTCTGATAGTAATACATTACGTCATTGGGAAATCCCTGTGCTCTTACATTGTGCCCCTCACTCCACTCGCTTTGCGCACTGTATAAACCGGTTAAAAAGATACTGTGATTTCCAAATTCACGATTGTAACTTAGAATATTATCAATTATCCAGTCTTCATCATAGCCGTTTTCAGTGAGAGCCCTTCCGTTATCACTTAAACCACTAAATGTGTTTCTTCCATAGTATGTTTGTTGTAAACGTGAACGAAAATCGTAACCTGTATTTAATTTATACGATAATCCTTTTGCGAATGGGAAATCGAGGGTGAGGCTGTTATTCGAAATAAACCGCCGTGTAATATCGCTGTTTATGTTTAATGTTGGCAATAAAGGATTGTGCGAATATACTCCATCTTCCCAGGTTTCCATTCGAATAGTTCCATCTTCATTAAAAGGAATACCCAGTGGATTCATTTGAAATGCATCAGAAAAATCAGCTTCATTACCGCTTCTGTCGTAATAACCATATTGTGTATTGGTGTTAAATGTCGCCCAGGGCAATAATTTTTGGTCGAGATTTATTCGGAACGTATATCTTTTAAATTCATCACCAATGGCTACTCCTTTTGAATTAATATATGACATGGAAAGATAAAAAACGGTTTTTTCAGTACCCCCTGAAAAGGAAAGGTTGTGTTGTTGTTTATTCCCGGTTTGGGTGGCTAAATCAACCCACCTGATACTTCTGCCTGATTCGTAACCTTCATCTTCAATCGCGGTAGTACTCAGGCCACGTTGGGTTTTGGCTTCATAAAAGGTAGCACCATCCATTAAATCGGGCACATTAATAATTTGATCAAAAGCATACGAACCTTCGTAATTAACCCTCATTTCTCCGGTACGTCCGCGTTTTGAGGTAATCAGAATTACTCCATTCGCGCCCCTCGAACCATAAATTGCCGTGGAAGAAGCGTCTTTCAAAATTTCTATAGATGATATATCCTTTGGATTAATTTCAGAGAGATTTCCTGAATATGGAATACCATCCAGTATTATTAAAGGAGCATTTGATGCAGTAATTGAGTTCTCAGCCCTTACCAGCATAGTATTAGAAGAACCTTCAGCATTAGACTGATTTACGGTAATGGTTAAGCCTGCTGCTGCTCCCTGAAGCATCTGCTCTACGCTTACCCGCGGGCGGGTTTCCAAGTCTTCTGTATCAATAGAAACCACACTTCCGGTTACATCACTTTTTTTCATGGTACCATAACCAACTGCTACTACCTCTTCAATACCAATTATATCTTCAATGATTATTACATTAATAGTAGTCTGATTTCCCA
Organism: Mariniphaga sp.; assembly: GCA_036350775.1. GTDB lineage: Bacteria > Bacteroidota > Bacteroidia > Bacteroidales > Prolixibacteraceae > Mariniphaga. The sequence goes on along the minus strand of JAZBNQ010000342.1, from coordinate 2,274 downwards.
CTTCTACTTCCTGTGTCTGCATCCCTACAAACGAAAATTGCAATGTGGCATCATCCGGTATATTAGATAATGAATACTGACCATCGGAGTTAGTAACTGTCCCCTGTGTAGTTCCTTTTACCACCACTGTAACACCGGGAAGTGGTTCGCCGGATTCGTCGGTAACGGAGCCGGATACGGTGCGTTGTTGTGCCCCTGTGGCATGTGAGACTACCATTTCAGCACCTGGATTTAAACTTTCGGGATACAACAGGATGTGGCGGTCAAAAACGCCAAATTCCACATTTGTACCGGCGAAAATCACCCGCAGTGATTCATCAATGGTTTTTTCGCGGATGTCCACTGAAACCTCTCGATTAAGGTCAATGTATCCCGGACTATAGGCAAACCGGAACTCCGATTGCTTTTCAATCGCATCCAACACTTCGCCCACCTTCGCGTTTCGCATCTCCAGCGAAAGTTTGGTGGATTGGCTGTACACACTTGCAGATAACTGCATCAGCCCAACTACTAAGAACAAAAATGTCAGTTTCATAAGCCTCAAACTTTTGTTCCAAAATGAGGGGATTTTTTTCCCCGTAATTCGGATTTTCTTCATAATTTTACGATGATTTAGTACAACAATTTATTTACCTCTTGCCGGAGGTAATAAAATTTCCGGAGGTGTTGCCGCACCTCCGGTTTTTTTTACCGTCCGACTTCTCTTATTTTCTTTTTGTCCAATTCAATTTTTATTGTTTCATCTGTTTGTTCCACTTTTACCGGAGTAATCCGCTCCATTAGTTTTAGCACGTCTTCCAGCGGTTCGTTTTCAATGGTAAAGGTGTAACGTAAATCTTTCACCTCAGGTGCCAGTTCGAACTGCTGGTTATACCGTTTTTCCAGGCGTTTCACCAAATCCTCAATGGAAAGGTTGTAAATGTTGATGATTCCTTCCCGCCAGGAAGTATAACGTGCCGTGTTTACCATTCCGGCAGCATACTGGTTGGTTTCCAGGTTTACATTTACGCGCTCGCCGGGTTTCATCCTGTAAAAACCGATAGTCGAATTTGCGTTAAGCAGTTCAACCGTTCCCTCTTCCAGTACGACTTCCGCTTTTTCCCCGGACTCGTAAGCATTCACATTAAAACGCGTACCCAGCACTTTTACTTTTAATCCGTTACAATCGACCACCAGCGGCAGGGTCTCGTTTTTTGTCACATCAAAATAAGCTTCTCCTGAAAGGGAAACTTCGCGATTTACAGTTGAAAAGAAATTATTGTAAGTCAGTTTTGAACCGGCATTGAGCCAAACCAGCGAACCATCGGGGAGTTGTACTTTGGAAATCTGCCCGTTTTCGGCCATCACACTGGTATAAGTTTCAGGAATGGTTTGCGGCTGATTGGTAAAATACCACGCCATACTGGCTAAACTAACGACAAAAAAGAAGATGGCAGCCACCCTGAAAAACTGTTGGATTTTCCGGGATTCCTGCCATCTGTTGTAACTTTTTTGTCCTAATTCCGCCTGGAGTTTATTCCAGCTTTCCTCGCCACCACCGGGAAATCGACCGGGCTCCAAACTCTTTTTCCAGTCTAATCGATAACTATTAAAAACTAAACGATTCTCTTCATTTTGCAGCCAGTGAAGCAGTTGCTCCAATTCAGCATCGGTTGCCTGGCCTTCAAAATATTTAAATGCGGTATCTTTCATTTCATCTTTTCTATAAGGAGTACAAAATAGGAATAAAAAACCCTACCTCCGGGGAGGAAAAAGTTTAAAGTTTCGAGTTTAAAGTTCAGCCTGTGAAATAATGCAAAGCATTAAATCGAAGATTTATTTCACAGTGTAAAGTTCAGAGTTTCGAGTTTAAAGTTTAAAGATCAAAGTTGTAAAAACAGCAGTAGATTAAGGATTAACAGAACGCTCTAAAATATTACACCTGAAAACACCACAACAAATCACGGCCAATCTCCATTAATCTCAAACAATCTCCATTAATCTCAAATCTCCATAAATCTCAACAAATCTCCACCAATCCCATTCACCCATTCGCGCATTCACCCAATCACAAAATCACCCACTCACCCCTTCCCTCTTTCCCCTAACCCAGTAACATTGCAATAACCAATGCCAGTGCCGGGTACTTCTTCAGTAATTGTTCGCGAATTTGCTTTTTGGCTTTTGAAATTTGTTTCTCCACCATTTTAATGCTGATTCCCAATTCTGCTGCAACCTCCGTTTGTTTTTTGCCTTCCAGTTTACATTTTACAAAAACCACCTTCATTTTTTCGG
>JAZBNQ010000341.1:0-5178 GCA_036350775.1 Mariniphaga sp. | reverse complement strand
GCCTCCTTTATCGTAATTGCCAATAAATGCACCAATCCAAACCTCGCCTTCCAACAGTGGCAGCAATTCGGTTATATCTTGTTTGTAATAGGCTTTTTCTTCCCATTTCTGGCCGTAAACCTGCACCTGTTCGTTAAAATGATTTACCCCAAACGGAGTAAAAAAACGCACCAGTTCAACAGCCGGGGCAAAATCCGGCGTGGCTACTGTTCCGCGGTAACTTTTTCCGTTGGCTGCCTGAAAAGCAGGAACGGTCCCCACACCGTTTTCCAGCGCATCGAAAAACGATTTTTCCTTGGTTTCAGGAATGATAAAAACGGTTCCGGTGCGGTCGTAAGCATCGCCGTTCGAATATTGTTCGAGTTCGGCAAAAACCAGGTAATCCGGCGTTACTTCGGGCAGTTTTACTTTTTTGGCAATAATGGTTCCGCCGGCATATTTGTAGGTTTTATTAAGTTGAATGCCATCCGGATTTTCAATGGGATTTCCCCAACTGATTTGCTCGTCGTTAAAAACTTCAACTGTTGTAATAAAACTGCCGGTGAGCAAATGCCGGTAAAGCGGAGCATCCACCTTTTCACCCAAATATTCCGGTATTATTTTTTCTGATTTTTTTTCATTTATGACTTCAATCTCCGATGCTATAAGAACATTGTTCCCATTCCTTACCACTTTCAGCACTAATCCGTCAGGAATACCATAATTCATGATAGGTGTGCCTTTAGCATCAATTTCGGTTGTGTACCAAATTTCGATGCTATTCGAGCGCAAAACTGTTTTTACTTTTTTGCAGTTGTAATTTAGTATTTTTTCGACTTCATCGGTTTCAATAATTTCGGTGTATTCGGCAAAATTGGTTTCAGTATAAACTTTTGAGCCATCGGACAGATCAGCTGCCTGAAATGTTTTTTTCGACAAGTAATCAATGTAACTAACTTCTTTGGGCGTTTCAGGAATTAGATTGATGCCCGACATATCGGTAAAAGATTTTGATGAACCGGAAGCAGCAATCAATGTATTTTTACCACCTCGATCCCTTTCTTCTCCATTGATAACCCATTTGTAAACCACTTTAACTCTTGTGGTAGATTTTTGGGCGTTACTACTTCCTAAACTGGAGACTATTAAGGCTAGTAATACTCCAATTAATTTTATCATTTTTAACATCTTAAAAATTAATCTAAAAGAAAATCCTGATCTTAATTACTTGCTTTGGTCTTAACAACAACTACGCCCCCCATTCCTTGCGAGCCATAAAGTGATGAAGCAGCCGCATCTTTAATTACTTTAATCGACTTTACCTCTAAAGGAGGAATGCTAACAAAAACAGGGAATTCCACAATGGTACCATCAACTATTAATAATGCAGGTATAGATCCACTGCCAATACTCGTATTTCCCCGTATTATTATAGAATTTCCAGAAATGCTTACTCCGGATACCCGACCTTGAATGGCTTCAAGAATATTGCTATATGTACTATAATCGGAACCTGCTTCCAAACGCTGAATGGCATAATTAAGGTCCTTCTCATTTATATATCCGTTTTTTGTGGCAATTTCGAAGTTCTTTTTGGTGTTTTTAAATTTAAGGTCAAGCAGTAAAGAATCTCCATGTTCTAAATCAGCAATTTTAATTTTCTCTGGAACAAAGCCCTGAGCACTAACTGTTATTCTTTCTTTTTCGTCGCAAGAAAATGTAAAAAACCCATTTGAATCGCTCAACACTTCGCTTTTTGCATTTTTTAAAACAAGAGATACTTTTTGTAGTGGGAGTGCTTGAATGGTTGTTACTTTTCCATGTACAACCCTATCCTGTGCTTTTATTGTTTGAATGAACAAAACACACATACCAATTATAAAATACGATTTTAAATTCATTCGTAATTTTGTTTTTAAATTTGTTTTCTAATAGCAAAAATAAAGCCAGTAAACACTTATAAAAAAAAGAAAAAACCGCTGCACATGAAGAACAGCGGTTTAATCTTACCAAAACTAACTAAACTATTTCTATAACCAATTGGTTATTTCTATTATTCTTTTGGACCAGCACCATAATTCGGATTGTTTTTATCAAACCACAAACGTTCCGAGTTTAATACAGATGGTGTATTATTATTTGGTGTAATACCAGCACCTTGATAATAGTTGCTCACAATGTCATACATCAGGTCATTTTCATCGGGTTGATTAAGCACTATTCTTCTCGGAATATTCGTCACTTTAAAATCCTCCCACGCAAAGTATGCACTTCCAATCTTCGGAATACCGCTTCTTCTTACAGTTGTCCAAAGATCACCAGGAGTAATTAAGTTATGAAGGTATTGCTGAATGTAAACCTTTTCCAGATCATCAGTACCATTTAAGGTTAAAGCTTCCTTTGTCAATAGGTTATCAATTTCCCCATCTTTGAGCATGGTAGCACCTTCTGCAGGTTCGGCTAAAACAGGATCTCCACTATAATATGGGATATCATGACGTTGCGCCAGGTCATCCATACGGGCTACCGAAAGTGAAACACCTTTATTCAAATATTCCTGAGCTGTTTTTGGAAGATTGGCTCCCAAAAGTTTGAACTCTGCAAAATATAAGTTTGTTTCGGCAGCACTCCCCAACAATACAAACAACTGCTTTTCATTTCCAAGAATCTGGTGAACAGTTCCACCAGGTTTGGTTGGAAAAGTATATGTCATTGTAGTTCGCATTTGTTTTTCTTCAATCACAGATGACCAGGTATATGTTTTTTTACCTCCACCATCGGTTGAAAAAAACTTATTTCCTTGCTGGAAATATTCAGCATCTGTTGTGGCTTCCGTTGATAGTGGCACACCCCAATATCTACCCCATGGTTCTTCAAAACCTTCTTTCCAACTTTCAAACTTATTTTCAGCAGTAAGGTTTATTGCTTCCTTAATTTTTGTTGGCAATCCTTCTACACCATTTGTTGCAATTATAGCATCAATGACTTCAGGGTTGAAGTCGTTTTTTCTGAAAATAAAACGCAATCGAGGATCGCGGTTTGTTTTAAGAAACTCAATCAGGTTATTTCCTGCGTAGCCAATCCAACCACCACCAAAACCATTACCAGTGCCATAATATTTAGTACCGCCATTGTACAAGAAATCATCGCCTAATTCATCCATATATACTGAGTTTGCAACTTCCTCTGCAATTGAAATTGCTTTAGTACGGTTGGCATTTACCAATCGGGCAGCTATTCTTAATTTTAATAAATTACAGAATTTTGCCCACTTTTCGTAATTTCCGTTATAATGCAAATCTTGACTGCCAATTGAGAACTGGTCTGCCATTCCAAACATTGCAATAGAATTATCCAACTCGCTTAACCAAAGATTAAATAGTTCTTCTTCTGTATCAATTTTTGGTGTTAGTAGTGGTGGAGTTGTAAAAGAAGCCAGTCCTGCTTCAGAATAAGACATACCTCCAACATAATCCAAACGAGAAAGACCAAGATAAATCTGAATAGGGTAAGTGAGGGCTTTCATTGCCTGGCTACTGTTCTTTTTTTCTTCTTCCAATTCGTCAATTCTCATCCTTGCATCCACAGATGGAACGAGTGCTCCATACAGGTTTTGAAGTCCGGTTAATCCACCTTCGTTAAAGGTAGTACCATTACCACCAGTAGATTCTGTGGATACCTGGGTATAAGGGAATACATAATCGTTATACGTATAGAACCACAGCGTATAATTGTTATTATACATTTGCTGCATTGCTCTCGAAATAAGGAACCTTATATCGGGTTCAGAAACCACTGATGGGTCTGAGTTTAACTTTGCAAATTTTTCCTTGTCTGCAAAAATATTGTCTTCATTGCAACTTATCGTACTAAACAATATCGCAATAAAGGCTATCGCTGTTATAAATATTTTTTTATTCATTTTTTACCTTTTTTAATTGTTTAAAACGTGAATTGAAGACCTAATGTATAAGTTCTCTGATAAGGCATTAGTGTACGGATAAATGCCGATTGAGCACTACCTGTTCCACGACCCGATTCAGGATGTAAATTCGCAGGGGACGAATTGTAAAGATATCCTGCATTCCTGATGTTCAGATTTACATTTAGGTTTTGAATTCTGTATTTTGGTAATTTTACGTTATAACCTAAGGTAATATTTCTTATTGAAACATAACTTAAAGTGTATAACCAGTTAGGGTTAACCACACTTGTACCCCATGCACTGTGCCAGTAAGCCCATTGTCCTTCATCCACTGCGTCATCCACAATGCCCGCAGCAGCAGCTTCCTGCCATGTCATTCCACTAACATCGTGGTTTACACCGTCAGGCCCTGTAATGGTGGTTCCATCATCAAAAATACCTACAGGAATTACACCATTGGTGTATTGTTCACCGGAATATTTACTTGTCCAGTCTACACCTTTAGCAATCAGGTTCTCATCTGCAGTAAGTCCTGCATTCAATGAAGTTTCCAAAACACCATAGGCTGTACCATACTTTGCCGGGAAGCTTACCACTTCGCCACCAAAGCGCATGTCAAGCAATACGCCTAAATTAAAATTCTTATACCTGAATTCATTGTTAAATGAACCTTCAAAATCGGGTTGGATACTACCAACTTTGTCACGTCCTCCTGCTCTTTTATAATATGGAGCTTTTACACCGTTGTGCCATGACATAAGTTTATTTCCTGCATCATCTTCTGCAATTTTTGAGTCACTATATAATACACCATATTCCCCTCCTTCAAATGCAACAGCACCAACTCTATAATTACCATAAGCAACATCACCATAAAGACTTTTATATTCTCCTGTCAATGGGTGCAATTCCTCTACAGTGGTAGTGTTCTTCCAATAATTAAATGTGGCGGTCCAATCGATATTTCTATTGCGAATTGGTTTCCCTGTCATGGTCATTTCAATACCCTTGTTTCGTAATGTTCCTACATTTGTAAGCAAATTTGAGAAACCTGATGCACTTGGCAATGGTATAGTTGATATCTGATTTTCAGTTAAATCATCATAATAAGCCACGTCAAAATTCAACCTGTTTTGCAAGGTATTTAAAGTAATACCAAACTCAACCGAAGTTTTCTTTTCAGGTTTTAGTTCGGTATCTACCGCTGTAGTACTAAAAGTATTGGTAATAATATTCCCGTTGGAATGTTCGATATTACCAGTGCTATATCCTTT
>JAZBNQ010000340.1:0-3680 GCA_036350775.1 Mariniphaga sp. | reverse complement strand
TTGTCGCCATTTGCCGGCTTTAAATCCTTTCAATTCGATTCAGGTGTTAAAGAGCCGTCGTTTGAAAACAAACAGTTTGAACTGTTTTTGACGGCGCTCGGCAAATTTTCTCCCGGATCTTTTTCAGGAAAACTTAATGCGGGATTTTGGAGCTCATCAGTTAAAGAGTTTGCAATTCAGGTTGTTGTGCAAGAAAAAAAGTTAACCGATAAAACTTTTGCAAAGTTATTCAGGAACCACCTGCTTGAAAAGTTAAAAGCAGCAGGCCGGCCGGAGTTGTTTTATTCCGTAATCGGGAAACTTCAGGATTCTGGCTCAAACGAACTCAAAAAGCTGGTTGAATTATGGAAAAATTCGGATCGGGTTGAGACGAAACCAAAACCGAAAAATGAAACGGAAAAACAGAATCAGCTTAGAGCGTTGGAACAAAAAGTTGAAATCCTGTATTTTTATGCGCAGCATGGTTTCCTGCCGTGGTGGGCAAATCAACTGTCTTTCCCTGAATTGATAAATCAATTCATTGTCCTTGCCGGGGAAGTTTCAAAAAAATTTGAAGAATTTTTCCTGGAGGCAGAAGAGAAAATCCGGATTTTTGAAAAACTGGCGCTCCAAATTCCGGATACAGCCCGGTTTGAAATGGACAGACTATTTGCTGGCAAAACAAAATTACATGCAAAATGGCAAGCCGCCCTTCAAAATCAAGCCAATAAAAAGAAAGCTCAGGATAAGGCCGGTGGATTTCCCGAAAAAACAAAAGATAGCATCGAAAGCCTTTCTGTTGGCAATTTCATGGATAAGGCAGCAACCGACACTGAATTTCTGTTTAAAGGACTTTACCATTTTTCGGACGACCAGATTTTAAATCATTGGTTAAAAGAAGATTATGAAGTCGCTGCCCAGATTCAGCCGTATCTGCAAATTGCACCGTATTTTTATTTTAAAAACGTAACACCTGTGCAGTGGCGGGAGGCAGTTTATTCTTTTACACTGAATTTTTACAATGGGGATTTGAAACGCCCCAAAAGTCAGTTTCATGCTGAATTTCTGAAATTTATAAAAACTAAATATACCCGGGTAAATTGGGTCGAGGTTTTAAAATCGGTTTACTACACAGTTCAGCAACCGGAATTAAAACAAAAGGTAGTTTTTCCTTCTGAGTTGGCGCGCTTGCTGAGTTTAAAGACCGGGCTGCCAGAACATTCAAAAGAACTTAACAAAAAAATGGAAACAATATTTTCTGATGAAGAGGCTTTGGTTGGAGTAAAAGTTTACAATGCCGGGCTTGTTTTGTTCTGGCCGTTTTTAACCCGCCTTTTTGAACATCTCTCATTTGTAAAAAATGGTGAGTTTGTCAATTCCGAATTCAAAAACAGGGCGGTTTATATTCTACAATACCTGGTTTTTAACGAAAGCGAATTCCCGGAGTACGAATTGGTGTTAAATAAAATACTGGCAGGAATGTTACCTGAGGATCATTTGAATCCGTTTATCGAATTAACGGAAGAAGAAAAAAATATGGCCAACAGTTTATTAAATGGGCTTATAAATAATTGGGAGAAAGTTAAATCCTCGACTCCTGAAGGGGTACAGGAAACCTTTTTGCAGCGGGAGGGAATGCTGAGATTTAAAGGCGATGAAATTATGCTGGAGGTAGAAAAAAAAGGAGTGGATATTCTGGTTAAATCGATACCCTGGAATATTTCGCTCATAAAACTTCCGTGGATGAAAAAACCAATGCATGTGGAATGGGTGTGAAAAATGAAAATAGTATTTATTAAAACTGAAATCAAGTGAATAACCGGACAGGTATAAAAAAATCAGTTTACAAAATAAGGTGGGCAGTCATATTGTTTGCTTTTGCTTTTCAGTTCGAAATGGCATTATATGCCCAGGATTCAATTGCTCCGGCAACAGTTGTGCTGGATTCCACTCTGACCTTTGAAAAAGGAGACACAACCTTCTTCAAAAAAATCATTCAGCCCTTTAAATTCAGAAATAACAGGAACCGGAATGAGAAGGAACGCATCTATCATTTTATGCAGAACCTGGTGGAAAACGGCAAGCTGAAAGTGGACTCGGCTACTGTTTTAGAGATTATGGAACAACTGGATACGATGAACATGAACAGCGAAACCATCAGCAAAAATATCGATGCGATTGTGGCCAGTTACCAACTGGATAAAAAAGCTTCGAAGGAAACTATCGATTCATTAAAAATACAAATTGAGGCTGTGGTTCAGGAAATTGCAGTTAAAGAAAAGGAGGCCCAAACAAAACAGGAATTGCTAAACCGGAACAATGATTTTTTGAAGCAAATTCGTGAAATACAGTTTTTAAATGATTTGGCGGCGGTTGAAGCGGATAGTTTGGGTGAACAACAAAAACAAGTCAAAAAAAGTCTAACAACCAAAACCAATGTAATTGGGTGGCATAATCCATGGAATAAAACCGAGTACCTCAATTACAATTACAGTTACTTGTCGGCCATTAATTTATATGGTTTTGAAATTGGGGCAAACGGCAGAATCAGAAACCCGGAGGATTTATCAGAGTTTCAAAAACCAGGGGGAGTCATTGAACTGGCTCACCGTAAAAATTGCGATGTGCACCTTACGGTTTACAGCGGACTGCCTGCTGTTATCCATCAGTTTCTGAATACGGAAGCAGCCCGGAAAACGTTTATCGAGCAGCTGGATGCACTGATTTCGAAAAACCAGTTGACCGGAATCAATTTTTATTTCGATTTTATAAGAAGTTCTGACAACCAGGCTTTTGTGAGTTTTATTCGCGATGTTCGCCAGTTCCTGAATATAAAAAACACGAACATTCAGTTAAATATTTCGGTTCCTGCCATTAAAGATGATGAAAGCTTGTCAAAAATAAGCGCCTACAACTTTTTAGAGTTGAATCCGCTGGTTGATTATTATATGGTACTTACCGATGAACTTACACGTTTAAATAACAATATTGCCTTAACGCCCAGTCCGTTATTTAACAGCGACAAATACGGCCAGCGAACCATTGAATCCACCATAAATTTTTTCAGCAACGGGAAAATTCCCCGGTCGAAACTCATTGTAACCCTTTCGTATTTTGGAATTGAATGGCAAGTGGAAGATTTTTCAGGAATAAGGGAGGCAGGAATTGCAGGTAACCAGTTGAAATACAAGGTAATCATTGAAGAATATAAAAACAGTCAAAAAACAAAAAGAACGGTGGAGGAGGGCATGGACTCCAGTCAGGTTGCAGCCTTTCTGAACATTAGCGAACTTTCTACTTACCAGACCGGAAAGATAAATAAAAAGCAGGTTTGGTATGAAAACAGCAACAGTTTGTATCAAAAATACAACTGGATTCTGGAGAACAATCTGGGTGGAGTTGCTATTCGCGGACTGGGTTACGACGATGGCTATTCTGAACTGTGGGATGTTCTGGGAATTTCTTTTGTAGTAATAGATTCAGTTGTAACAGAAACTGAAAGTGAGAAAGTTCAGAAACTATGTCCCTGTTTGTATCAATCCATAAAAAATACGGCCATCGAAAACACTTCTGAAATTCTGAGAATTGACAACTGGAAAGAAGTTTGGTCACACTTTCAACATTATAAAAAGAGTTATCCTGATTCAAGTTATTTTGAAATATTTGCAGCCGATTATCATCTTGCTGAAATATCCGAATTG
>JAZBNQ010000339.1:0-2284 GCA_036350775.1 Mariniphaga sp. | reverse complement strand
TTTAAAAGCAGGGGCAGCAGCAGCCGGCACATTGCTATTCGAAGCCTTTCCATATCATGCATTTGCCGGTACTACAAAAAAGTATGCCTCAGACAGGGTAATGCTCGGAAATACCGGTATTGAAGTTTCGCGGCTGGCTATGGGCACCGGCACCAGCGGATTTGGAGGAAGTTCGAACCAGTCGAGGAAACTGGGGTTGAAAGGCCTTTCAAATCTTTTGCGAACAGGTTTTGACAATGGCGTTTTCTTTTGGGAATCGGCCGACCAGTATGGAACCCACCCGCATTTTAAAGAAGCATTAAAAGGAGTTGACCGAGACAAAGTAGTGTTACTGACCAAAACCCATGCACGCACGGCAGATGAAATGAAAGCCGACCTCGACCGCTACCGCAAGGAAATGGGCACCGACCATATTGAAATTGTTCTGCTTCATGCACTTACCGATCCCGACTGGAACAAAAACCGCAGGGGCGCCATGGATTACCTTGAACGGGCACGCGAAGAAGGAATTATAAAAGCACACGGCGTTTCGTGCCACTCGCTGGGGGCATTGCAAACTGCTGCTGTCGAACCTTGGGTGCAGGTTGATTTGGCCCGTATGAATCCTGCCGGTGTGCGCATGGATGCCGAAGTGCCGGTGGTTTTAAAAGTACTGCAGGACATGAAAGCCAAAGGCAAAGGAATCATTGGTATGAAAATTCTGGGTGCCGGTCATTTTCGGAACAAAGTAGATGAAGCACTGCAATATGCTTTGGCACAAGATTATATGGACTGTTTCACCATCGGTTCTGAAAATAGCGATGAGTTTAAAGATTTGACAAAACGTATTCCGGCAGCCAGTGTTCGCGGGTAATTATTTTCAGCCCCCAACTTCAACTTCAATTCCGAATGTTTTAAATAGCTGAACTGCTTGTTCTGTTTCAATATCGGTTAATTCTTCCATACCAAACGAATCGTAAACAATCCCCATTTTTTTGTATTTCCCCTTGCCGATAGGATGAAATGGAAGCAGGTTAACCGAAGGAGTTCTTCCATTCAATTTTGAAATAAACAGTGCAGTTGCCCGGAGATTCTGATGGTCTGCATTTACATTTTTTATCAGCGGAACACGAATGTTTACCGGTTTTCCTGCGTTAATCAAAATCTTTAGGTTTTCCAAAATGCACTTGTTGTCCACGCCTGTCCATTTTTTGTGCAGAACCGGATCCATAAGTTTAAGATCATACAAAAACAAATCGGTGTGCATCGCAACTTTCAGCAGGGTTTCTTTAGGGGCGAAACCCGAAGTATCCACCGTTGTGTGAAATCCGGCCTGTTTGCATAACATGAGCAATTCAGCCAAATATTCCGGGAACATGAGCGGTTCACCTCCCGAAATAGTAACACCCCCACCCGACTGCTCAAAATGTACCCGTTCCTTTTCAATGATTTTAAGAAGCTCCTGCGAAGTGTAAAACCTGCCCGACATTTCAATGGCTTTGGTTGGACAGCCATCTGCACATTTTCCGCATAAATTACAGGAATCCCAATCGGTTACAATTCCATCAAGAGTTAATGACAAAGCCTCATTCGGACAAATTTTAATACAATCGCGGGTACCGATGCAGCGGCTTGCCGTATAAAATTTTTGCTGCGCGGGCGACTGGCTTTCCGGATTGTGGCACCACCGGCATGAAAGTGGACAGCCTTTAAAAAATACCGTTATCCGAATTCCGGGTCCGTCGTTTATGGCGTAGCGTTTTATGTCGAAAATGAGTGGAATCATTTTTTAGTTATGAGATGCGAATTTTGAAAAGAAATTCCAAAAAGCAAGTTCCAAAAATCAAATAAATCCCAATAATCAGATTTCAAAATCCAAACAAAAGATAAAGAGAAACCATTGGATTTTAGATTCATTAATTTTTGAAAATTATTTGTGATTTGATTTTTGAGATTTGGAATTTCCTTTTCATTCATAATCAGGCCTGATAATCTAAATAATTTCATTCTCCGTCCGTGCAATAATCTCCTCCTGTAAATCTTCATTCATGTGATTGAAATAATCGCTGTACCCGGCCATGCGCACCATTAAATCGCGGTATTCTTCCGGATTTTCCTGTGCTGCCCGCAAGGTGGCCGTGTCCACAATATTAAACTGAACGTGGTGCCCACCCAGCGTAAAATAGCTTCGAATGAATTGCCCCAGTTTCTCCACATCTTTTTCCCGCTTCAGCAGCGACGGCACAAATCGCAGGTTCAGCAGCGTTCCGCCCGATTTGGTTTGGTCGAGTTTGGCCAGTGAGCG
>JAZBNQ010000338.1:0-2768 GCA_036350775.1 Mariniphaga sp. | reverse complement strand
TTAAACTGGATACCGGCATGAACCGGCTGGGATTTAAATCAAAGGAAGAAGCGAACCAGGTGGTTTCGTTTCTTCGGAAAACCGACCGGCTGAAAGTGGTATCTGTTTTTTCTCATCTGGCAGGTAGCGACGATGCAGCTCTGGATTCTTTTACACAACATCAATTTGAACGGTTTAAAACGCTTTCGCAAATAATAACCACCAACTTTAGCTACAAAATCGACCTGCACATGCTGAACTCGGCCGGGATAGAACGCTTTCCACAGATGCAACTGGACATGGTTCGCCTGGGCATCGGACTTTACGGCGTTTCTGTTACCAATTTGCCTTTGCAAAACATTAGTTCATTCAAAAGTGTGGTTTCCCAGGTTAAATTATTAAAGCCCGGAGAAACCGTGGGATACAGCAGAAAGGGCAAAATTAATCATCAAACGGAAATTGCAGTGGTTCCTGTGGGTTATGCGGATGGCCTGGATCGAAAACTGGGAAACGGAAACGGGAAGGCATTTGTAAAAGGAAACAGGGTTCCGATAATCGGAAACATTTGTATGGATATGCTTATGTTGGATGTTACCGGATTAAAAGTAGAACCGGGAGATGAAGTGGAATTTTTCGGGCCGAATATTTCTATTACCGATGTTGCCGAACGGGCCGGAACCATTCCATACGAAATTTTAACCGGAATATCCCAGCGCGTAAAACGGATTTATTTACAGGAATGATTAACCCAATTTACTTATCCTGTCCAGTCGGTGTGCATCCAGAATTTTGATTTTACGCCCGTCGATGGCAATCACCTTTTCGTTGGCAAAAGTGGAAAGGGTGCGAATGGCATTCGAAGTGGTCATGTTCGATAAATTGGCAATGTCTTCACGCGAAAGATACACTTTCAATGTGGTTCCGTCATGTTCATAACCGTACTTGTCTTTAAGCAACAGAAGTGATTCTGCCAATCGCCCACGAATATGTTTTTGTGTTAAAGTAACAGTGCGCTCATTGGAAAAACCAAGTTCTCTTGACAATTTTCTGATTAAGCTTAACGAAAAGTGATTATTCTTTAAGGCTTTATTCATTACAAAATCAGGACTGATGGTGCATATCATCGATTCTTCGATGGTAACTGCAGATGCAATGTGGTTTTCTTCGGCAAATAAAGCCCGGTAACCAATAATTCCCAAAGGCCTTGCCATACGTATAATTTGTTCGCGGCCTCCAACACCTTCCTTAAAGATTTTTACCTTTCCGCTAACAAGCATCATAAAGCCGGTAGGTTTATCTCCCTCTTTAAATACAAATTCATTTTTTTTGTAATGCGCCAGTGAAATATGTCGCTCCAGTTCCTCTTTTTCTTCTCTGTTAAGCTGATAAAAAATTGAATTTGGATTATCCAGAATATCTTTAATTACCATCTCTGATTTTATCATAAATAACCAACAACATGTTTTATAGCATCAAAGTTATAAATTTTGGGAAATACGCCTCTACTTTTCGATTTTATTTTGCTATTGGAGCAAAGGCACAACAATTATTTCGTATTGCAAACCCGGATTTTGCAATAATTTGAATAATGGAAACAGCCATTTCGGAAATGGTTGTTTGAGATTAACTGACATGCACAGTATCTTTTTGTGCGCAAGTATTTAAAAGTTTCGATTTAATCTCTCTTGTATTTTTTGAATCTCTTTAAATTAGAGCAACTAACCGCCATAGAATTCAATTTTCACATCCAGATTTCCATCGCAGGGGATATCCACTGCATTATTGAATTCCCAATACCTTTCTCCAAAACCGATTCCGCGGTTGTGTTGTGAAGTGCCTCCCCCATATCGCACTTTCGTAAAAGATATTTTGCCTTTTATTTGTTCGGAAGGTGCAGTTACTTTAATTTGGGAACCATTTGGCGCAGTCAACAGAAATCCGTTATCAAAAATTTCTACTGCATTGAATTCAGGGGTGTTCAATCGCCAGACTTTTCCGTTTTCGGACGAATCGTTGATTTTAATTACAGCGGTATTTTCATTTTGAAATTCCACTTCAATTTTCCGATTGTGATTTTTTACGCCCAAACTGCTGCCCGATGCCGAGGCAAAAAAACGGTCATCCTTTTTCCATGTTTTAAAGGAATAGCTTTCCTGTGGTCCGTCCGGTTCTTTTTCCCTTACAGAAGGAGTTGCCGGGAACAGATTGGTCTGACCGGCAATTTCTCCGGTACGGCCCGCACCGGTAACCCAGAAATTCCCTTTACCAATAATTCTGAACGTTAAATTATCGGGGCCTTTATGACCGGAAACCCGTTTTAACGGCGCATTAAACGCCACCACAACATCGTTTTCATCCCGGAACCGATTTCGCCAAACTGAAACACCGTAAGTCGAATCAACAAATGTTGTCCAGCCTTTTTGCTCAGGATTTTCTGCCTGAATATTTTCCGGATACCAGCAAACTGAATAAAACAGGAATCCGCGGTCGTCGCTTATTCGATTCACATCCAGCAAATAATCGTGCATCCATTTTATGGCCGGAAGCTGGTCTTCGGGATAAAGGCGCAAACCAAAAGCGGTAAGCAAATAATTGCCTTGCGGGTCATCGTCCGACAAATCGGGCTGGGTGGTGCGACCACCGGGATGGGGAATTGAAACACTCGCGGCGGACCAACCCCATAAAGTACGAACAGCATGCGGAGCGTAATTTTCAAGTTCGAAAACCGGATTGTTGTTACTGTTTTGCAGGGCTGCCAGCGCAGGTCCAACAAAACTCCAGTTGTACAC
>JAZBNQ010000337.1:0-3277 GCA_036350775.1 Mariniphaga sp. | reverse complement strand
ATTGACAACTGGAAAGAAGTTTGGTCACACTTTCAACATTATAAAAAGAGTTATCCTGATTCAAGTTATTTTGAAATATTTGCAGCCGATTATCATCTTGCTGAAATATCCGAATTGTGGTATGCTGAAAATGTACCTTATTTTGGCGACGATAAGACAATTCTTGAAAACAAAGAAGCATGCTGGGATTTAATTAGCCGATGGTATGTTTACTCCAGAATACTTTTTGGCATTGCGCTGTTTTTTAGCCTAATAGCGGTATTGATAAATTTCTCAAGAAATTTTCTGTTCAGGTTTCAACTGGGAGGCGCAACGATTCAGGTCATTCTGATTGCAACATTTTGGCTATCAATTATTATTGCCCTGTTGGCCTTGTTACTGGGCCTGTTTTTAGAACCTAGCCTCGATTCAATCGGAGCCGGTAACCAGGGGCAGTCAAATTTCTGGATTCTGATTCAGGCAGCTTTTATTGGTGTTGTTTTGGGGATTATTTTTAAATCCTCTATCATCAAAAATAAATTTAAGGAGAAAAACCAGCCATAGCTTATTACAAAAAACTACTGAATAGAAATATTATGGCATGTTTATACAAGGGAAAAAATTATGATACCGGATTTTCAAAAACAGTTAGAATCGCGATTGCAGGCTTATTAAAACAAAAGGTATTTGCAAAGAATTAGATATGATAACTCACGCTGATAAAACACAGGAAAATAAAAGCCCTCAGGTTGTGCAGGAGGCTTCCCGGAAAAATGGCGTAAGTGAGTCAATGTTTCAGTTTGTTGATAATCGTCCGGAAACTGTTTTCCAAAGGAAACTGCAGGAAATGGCAGATAACAGTCAACAGGCAAATCCTGTAATTCAGCGTGTTGAAAAAAACATCATTGTTACCGGTGTGTCCCATCTTGTAAAAATGAACAAAAAAAGTTTACATGCCAGTGATGAAGAACTGGAAATTCATCACGGTCAGGAACTGGTAATTGAAACGGGCAGTAAAGTCCGGTCAAGACGCGGTCCGAACCAGGAAATTTATAAAGATGAAGACGCAGAAGGCGAACATATTTACAACTGGTTTAAGGTAATCAGCATTGAAGGAAAACCGGTTGAAGCGAGTTACTACATCAGGGAAGATGTTTTTGAAGACATGAAATCTGAAAAAGGCAAAGGAAAAATTATTAAGGGATTTGATACTGCAAATACAGTGGTGGATGAGGTTACCAAAGTGCCCGCCAAATTAATTGGAAATGAAGGAATCACCGGAGTTGCCGATGCATTAAATGATAAAACTGTTTTTACAGATACCAGTGGCGGACCGGGTGCATCAGCTGATGATAAAATGCATGCTGCCAATATGGGAATTGTTGGAGATTCCATTACCGGAATTACCGGATTGCTCGCCATGGCCAACGGTTTTGTGAGTTTGGGCGACCCCGAGGCTTCAACTGCTGATTTAATCGAAAAAGCGCTGGAAATTGAGCAAGGCGCAATGAAAACAGGTGAAGCCGTATCAAAATTAACTCACACAGCCTCCGGTTCTCAGGATCCAACTGTTGCTAGTGCGTTTGGCTCTGCTTTCGAGGGGTTTGGCGCGGCATTTTCCGGCATTAAGGAGGCATTTGTCGGAATGCGAAAACTGGTTGAATTAATTAACGAACACCAGGATTATTCAACTCCCGAAAAAGCAAAAGCTGCCGGAGAAATTTCCATTCATGCCATGGAAACGGCAAAAAGCATTGTTTTATCAGTAAAGGCTTTTATGGAACTGGTAAATGGTTCTGCTTCAGGTCAGTTAATGGCTGTTGTTCCAGGTTTGGATATCGCAGTTTCAGGGGTAAATATTATTATGGAAGCCTATTATCTGATAATTTCAAACAATAGCCGTAAAGAGATGAATGACCAGCGAAATATTTTATCAAACAACAGTAAAGAGGAAAAAACCAAATTGAAGGAAGCTTCATCGAATTACAGAAAATATGATGCTGTAATTGCCAACAAAAAGAGGATAATAGAAAAATACGAAAAAGAATTAGCCAACCCCGGTAAAAAAACAGATAAAACAAAACTACAGAGTGAAATAAAAAGGCTTAAACTGGAAATTGTCGAGCTCGAAACTTATAAACATGAGGTTTCACGAGAAGATGTTGCCGAATTTACACTGGCCACCGAATTAAGGGATGCGAACAAAAAAAGGGTTGTCAGACAAGGAATTCACATTGCCACGGAAATGGCAAAAATAGCCGGTGCAATTGCCACTTTAACAGGAGTTGGCGCCATGGGTGGCGGAGTTGTTAAAGGTGCAGCAGCGGCAACTGACCTCGCTTTACCTGTAGCAAGATTTGCAAAACAAAAGGCCAGAAATTCAAAAGCCAAAAAAGAAGCAAAAGCAACGCTGAAGAAGGATGATATTTTAAAGAAAGGGAAGTTTTATAATTTGGACACTTCAAAATCGAGCTATGCCAAAAATGATTTTAGAGTGAAACAAGTGAAATATTTAATTCGATTAATTGTAGATTTGGCATACAAAGATCCGACAAAAGATAAAAAGGACTTTGATAAAATAAAACGGTATCTCAAAGCTTCGGGAGTAAATGAGGGGAAACTTTTTTCGAAAAACGGGGATCCGCAAAAGCAGATCAGTATTTTAATGAATGCTTTTCAGCAACGGGAATTATAATTATAAATGAGTATGGACGATTTGAAACTATTGCGCGGAATTCAGGAAAATTTGGAGGAAATTGATTTTGAAAGTATCATTTTACCTGAAAATGAGACAGGATCAGGAAACATGCTTTCGGTAAAATTCAGGAATAACCACGACGAGGATCAATCGCTTATAATCAATATTATGCCGCTGAGCAATGATTTGGAAGGTTCTTCTTTTATCCAGTTTTATTATGAATATCCTTTTCTTATCCCTTCCCCGTGTCCGGGCGAATTAAAAACGTTAATTAATAATATAAACCGTCAGTTGCCCCTGGGCCATTTTAATACCAATATAGCCTGGAGCCAGATTTACTACAAATACGTTTTGGCGCTATCTCTTAAAACCACTGTATTTGCTGACCAATTGAGTGATATTATGGATATGATTATTTATTCTGTTCAACATTTTGAAGAAGAATTTTCAGTTTTCAAAAAAGATTAATTTTTGGATTTTAGCACTAATCTAATCGATTTTAAAAAGAAAGAACATGTAAATCAGTGCCGCGAAAAAGGTCAGCGGGAAGAGAAATCTTAAAGTCCGCATCAATTTATTGTTTCCCATATTTTCCTTTTT
>JAZBNQ010000336.1:0-6243 GCA_036350775.1 Mariniphaga sp. | reverse complement strand
TCCCACCAATGTAATTTCCGGAAATTTCTGAACAATGGCCTTCAATGCACCCGTATGGTCTGGTTCCATGTGGTTTATCACCAGGTAATCGATTTTCCGGTCGCCAATCAGCTCTTCAATACTCTCAAGGTATTCGTCGATAAACGAACGTTCAACAGTATCAATCAACGCAATTTTTTCATCAACAATAATATACGAATTGTATGAAATGCCGTGAGGAATGGGCCAGATATTCTCAAACAGGTGAGTTCGGCGGTCGTTGTATCCTAAAAAATAAATGTCTTCCGAAAGATTTACATATTGCATGGTTTCTCACTTTAAATTTCAGGTTGCGAATTTAATGATTTTGCAGGGATTGTCGGAGCAAAAATCCGGTTGAAAACGCCATACGGTAAAATTGTTTTATATTTACTCTAAAATTTTGTTTGATAAAATGGCAAAAAAAGATTTCATATTGTCTGAGGTAAAAAAAAGGATCAAAAGTGTAGATCAGAAGGCCAAAATCATTTTATTTGGTTCCAGGGCAAGAAATGAGGCTAAAAAAGACTCTGACTGGGATTTTCTGATTCTTACAGAAATGACTCCTGACAGAACTTTCAGAAACAAAATTTATGATGAACTTTTTGAACTGGAGCTTGAAACCGATGAAGTTGTAACAGGAATTATTCAAAATATTGAAAGCTGGAACGAATATTCCAATACACCGATTTACCAAAATATTCTACGGGATGGCCTTGAAGTATGAATATAGCTGAATTGATAAAATACAGAATCTCCAGAGCCTGGGAAGCATATGAGGAAGCAAAAATTCTCTCTAAAGAAAACCATTGGAATACTGTAGCTAACAGACTTTACTACAGTTGTTTTTATATTGCAAGTGCATTATTAATTCAGCAAGGTAAACGATTCGAAAGCCATAAAGGCGTTAAATCAGAATTCCATCGTTCATTTGTAAAAGAAGGAATTGTTTCCAAAGAATCAGGAAAAACCTTCAACCGGTTATTTAATTTAAGACATGAAGGTGATTATGCCGATTTTAAAAGATTAACAGAAGAAGACATTTCGCCTTTTATGAACGAAACAAAAAAGTTTATTACTGAAGTTGAATCATTAATTCATAATGACGAATGACCATCGACAAAAAAAGTAAACTCATGTTGTTCCCGCGGGTGGGAAAATTCATTATTGTTTTTTTCGCCATCGCGTTTATTATTGCCGGATTGCGCGGGTACCAGCTTTATTTGTACGTTTTTAATGAAAATGTAAAAACCGAAAAAGCGTTTTTTATTCCCGAAGGCGCCACATTCAGTCAGGTTCTCGACACCCTGGAAACCAATGATATTCTGCTCAACTACAAGGCATTCCGATGGGTTTCGAAAAAGAAAAGCTACCCCGATTTGATAAAACCCGGCCGATACCTTTTTAAAAAGGGAATGAATACCAACCAGATTGTGAACATGTTGCGTGCCGGCGAGCAGGAACCGCTGGATGTCACTTTTAATAATGCACGTTTCAAAGAAGATTTGGCCGGAAAGGTGAGCCGTTACATTCAGGCCGATTCGCTTTCCATTCTTCAACTTTTCAACGATAAAAAAAAAATCGAAGAATTCGGTTTTACACCTGAAACGTTCAAGGCGATGTTTATTCCCAACACGTACGAGTTTTACTGGACCACTTCAGCCGATGAATTTGCCAGTCGGATGAAACGGGAATATGACCGGTTCTGGAATGAAACCCGCCGGCAAAAAGCCGAAACCATTGGATTAAAGCCGGTTGAAGTAATCACCCTGGCATCCATTGTTCAGGAAGAAACCGTAAAACCGGATGAACTGAAACGCGTGGCTGGCCTGTATGTAAACCGTTTAAATCGTGGAATGCTGCTGCAAGCCGATCCCACTGTAAAATTTGCCGTGGGTGATTTTTCGCTGAGAAGGATTTTGAACGTGCACCTGGAAACCGATTCGCCTTACAACACATACAAAAATGCAGGATTGCCACCCGGCCCTATTAATTTCCCCGAAATATCTGCCATTGACGCCGTGCTTGATTATGAAAAACACAACTTTTTATACATGGTCGCCCGCGAAGATTTTTCGGGCTACCATAACTTTTCGAAAAACCTGGCCCAACACAATCGTTACGCCGCCCGCTACCGCGCTGCATTAAACGAACGAAAAATCTGGAAATAACATAACTTTTTACGGTAAAATTTTTTCTTTTTGAAAAACCCTAAACAATCTTTCACTACCTTTCGCAAATCATATTTATCACGCTTAAACAATCAAAAAAATGAAACTTTATTCTTTTTTTCTTTCTTTTTTTATTCTCTTTCTTCTTTCAACAGAAATTTATGCCGAAATAGAATTGCCTGCTATATTTGGCAACCACATGGTTCTCCAGCAACAAACTGATGCCGCTCTGTGGGGAAAATCATTAAAAAACAAAACCGTAAAAGTTACCACTTCGTGGAACAAAAAAAGTTATTCAACACAATCAGATTCTGATGGGAACTGGAAACTGAACGTAACCACGCCCGAAGCCGGCGGTCCTTATTCCATATCCATTTCCGACGGAAAAACCCTAACGCTTGAAAATGTGCTGATTGGCGAGGTTTGGATTTGCTCGGGACAGTCGAACATGCAAATGACCATGAGCGGTTACCGGAACCAGCCGGTGACCGGAGCGAATAAGGCCATTGCAACTTCACACAACGATAAAATCAGACTGTTTACCGTAGAAAGAAACAAAAGTCTTGAAAAACTTGATGAATTTACCGGTGAGTGGCTGGAATGTCTGCCACATAACGTTGCGGACTTCAGTGCTGCTGCATATTTTTTCGGCGAGATGATTTACGAATCACTGAATGTTCCTGTTGGGTTAATATGCTCCAGTTGGGGTGGCACACGTATTGAACCCTGGATGAGCGAAAACGGGTTCAAAAATTTTGACTGGGTAAACCTCCCTGACAAAAACAGTACGGAAGATTTCTCACAACAAACGCCAACAGTACTTTTTAATGCCATGATTGCACCCATGATTGGTTATGCAATCCGCGGGGGATTGTGGTACCAGGGCGAAGCCAATCGCAACCAACCGCAGGAATATGAAAAACTGATGCCGGGGATCATCGAAAACTGGAGGGATGAATGGGGAATCGGCGACTTTCCGTTCTATTACGTACAGATTGCCCCCTATAACTATGGGGCTAACAGTTTAAATTCGGCCTTTTTACGCGAAGCCCAGTTTAAGGCTTCTTCAGCCATTTCAAATATTGGCATGGCAAGTGCTATGGATGCCGGCGAAGAATTCTGCATACACCCGGCCAACAAAAAAGTTGTGGGCGAGCGCCTTGCGTACCTGGCCCTTGCAAAAACTTACGGTATGGACGGTATCGAATACTCTGGCCCGGTACTCAGGGAGATGAATGTGGAAGGCAGTGTTGTAAAACTCACTTTCGACCACGCCAAAAACGGACTGACCACTTTTGGAAAAGAGTTAAAAAACTTTACCGTTGCAGGCGAAAACAAACGGTTTGTGCCTGCGCAGGCATTTATTACGAGACAAGGAATTACGTTGTTTTCTCCGCTCGTTGAAAAACCTGTTGCCGTGCGCTATGCTTTTAACGATTTTGTGGAAGGTGAATTATATAATACAGAAGGATTGCCTGCCTCATCTTTTAGAACCGACGATTGGGAGATGGAATAAACAAAAAAGTTTGCCCTTCAAAATTATATCGAATAAAAAAGCCTCAAAAAGAGTTTAGTGAAGTAGGTTTTAAACGCAATTCACCTCACGATCAAGCAGGATATTAAACTGTTCATGGACCGATTGTCTGATTTTTTCCGAATAATTAAAAATTTCCTTTCCGGTGGCATTGCCATAATTCACCAAAACCAGGGACTGTTTGCGGTGAACGCCAACATCACCTTCGCGATGGCCTTTCCATCCCGTTTTTTCAATGAGCCAGCCTGCTGCGAGCTTTACTTCCTTTTCATTCACCTGAAAATGTGGCATGTCAGGATATTGTTTCCTGATTTTTTCTGCTACTTCAACTTTCACGACAGGATTTTTAAAAAAACTTCCGGCATTGCCCAATTCATTCACATCAGGTAATTTAGAAGAACGGATGTCAATTACCGCCTGCCTGATGTTTTTCAGGTTAACATCACCCAATTCTTTCACTTTTTCCTCAACCTGCCCGTATTTTAAATTATACTCCGGAAATTTTTCCAGTCTGAAAACCACAGAGGTAATAATAAACCGATTTTTCAGTTCCCGTTTGAACAAGCTGTCGCGGTATTCAAACCCGCAGGCATCTGCCGGAAATTCCACAGGCATTTTTTGCTGAAAATCGTACCCTTTCACCAATTCAATAACATTGCTCACTTCTTGTCCGTATGCCCCGATATTCTGCACCGGCGCGGCACCAACCGACCCCGGAATCAATGAAAGATTTTCCACGCCCCCAACCCCGTAGTCCACACAATACTTCACAAAATCATCCCAAATTTCACCAGCACCGACTTCAAACCAGATATTTTGCCGGTCTTCCTTAACTTTAACAATGCCCGGAATATTGGGATGAAGCATTAATCCTTCAAAATCTCGCTGAAACAGCACATTGCTTCCACCACCCAACACGAACAACGGTAAATTTTTCCAGGTTTCATTTGATTGGAAAAATGTTTCCAAATCCTCCAGTTCCGTAAATTCAAAAAAATAACGGGTCATGGCCGCCACGCCAAACGTATTATGTGGCTTTAAACTGTAGTTTTCGAAAAATCTAATCATGCAAAAAATTTTGCGCAAAGATAGATGAATAAGGCAGAAGGCTTTTAAATGCACTTAAAGAAATATTTAAAGTTTTTAAAATCAACTATTTATTTTGATGAAAAATCATTCCAAAAAGAGATAATAAAAAAAGGCTGCCGTTTCCGGCAACCTTTATTTATTGAATACCTAAAGTATTCGTCCTTAACATGTAGATAAACTGTTATTCAGAATCAAACTTACTCACTCTTCACTCATCTTTCATCCTTGAAACATTTCTACCCTCAAACAACAGGTTTATCGTACAATCAGTTTTTGAGTTATTCTTTTAGCTTCACTTTCAATCGAGATGAAATAAACACCGGCATTTACGCCATTTAAATCAATTCTTTGATTGGTATTTACCACTTTTTCAACTCGCATCAGTTTACCTGAAATGTCAATGATTCGAAGTGTACTGCCAATCTCATCAGTGCGAACAGTAATAAAGCCGGTAGCAGGATTCGGATAGAAATCAAAACTGATTTCTTCCAGGCTTGTAACGCTTGTAGGCGTTAAATCCATCAAAATTACCGTGTCAATAACGTGTACCACACCATTCTGAGCTTCAATATCAAAAGCAGTGATGTTGCTCACGCGGCCGTTCGGGTCAATGATTTTCGGACCACCTTCGAGGCTGAATGTGAGTTCCTCTCCGAGCAGTGTTTGTGCTTTTAAACCTTCACTTAAATCGGTGGACATTACTTTACCTGCCAATACGTGCATCTGCAGAACAGCTTCCAGTGTTTCTGTGTCGATGTCGTCCAGTGAGGTTGCTCCCAGTTCTGCCAACAGTGCAACAAAGGCAGCATTGGTTGGGGCAAATACGGTAAACGGTCCCTCACCGGTCAAAGCGCCTACAAAGTCGATGGTTAAATCTTCTCTTGTCAATGCCTGAACAAGAATGCTGAAATCGTCATTGCTGGTAGCAATGTCAACAACCGTTGCAGGTAATGTTTCCGGAATCAGCACTGCATCAATCACGTGCACAACTCCGTTGTCAGCTTCGATATCGGCTACTGTAACTTTGGCGTTGTTAATGAATACCCCATCTTCATTGATGGTAACTTCAATCTCTTTTCCATTTACAGTGACAATCATTTGACCATCGCTTAAATCTGTACTCATCGCTTTGCCTCCCACAACATGGTAGGTAAGAATATTAGTCAGTGCAGGAATATCAGCCAGAAGTGCTTCAACAGTACCTGCAGGAAGGGCAGCAAAAGCTGCGTCTGTTGGTGCAAATACTGTAAACGGTCCGTCGCCCTGCAACGTTTCTACCAAACCGGCGGCTACTACTGCAGCTTCCAAAGTGGTGTGGTCTTCGCTGTTTACTACAATGTCAACTACTGTAGATGGCAACTCAGATGGAATCAGTACTGCGTCGATTACATGTACAACTCCGTTGTCGGCTTCAATGTCGGCTACGGTAAC
>JAZBNQ010000335.1:0-3048 GCA_036350775.1 Mariniphaga sp. | reverse complement strand
TAGTTGAATTTCAGGGAAGTGGAACCTTTGAATGCCGCAGTGGAACAAGGTACTTTTTCGTTGTATTGCGGCAATCCCGGCGGGTGAGTATATTCGAAATTGCTCTCGCCCATGCTTTCCACGTTGACAATGCCCTGATCGTAGAAAGTTGCATCGGTTCCTTCGGTGAAAAAAAATACTTCCTGCGCCCGGGCCAAGCCTAAATGAAATAATGAGGTAGAAAACAATACGAACAGAAAAAATCGAATCATCAATTTTAATTTTTACAATTCCTTAATCCAGATATTACGAAACTGCACCAGGCTGGAAGCTCCTCTCAACTTGCCGGTTTCCGGGTTGATGCCGCCGTGGTGTTGCAATCCCAGAGGACCTGTTACATCCAGTCCGGAGTAAAGTGCATTATTTATAATTACAATTCCGTTGTTTACTATGGTGATTCGGTCGCCTTTTACCGTAATATCGAATGCATTCCAATGCCCAACCGGTTTATCGGCATTTTCGGAAGGAACCGCAGCAGCGCGTACTTCCTGAGGCAAAGAACGGTCGTTACGAACAGACCAAAGTTCGCCGGAACCCACCGACCAGCACCATAAGTTTGTCTGCCCAACCCCTTTTAACAAAAGGCCGGAATCTGAATTCGGTCCCAATGGTTCGATGATATCACCGTTTTCATCGCGCAGGTAGTCGCCGTTTGGCAAAATGGTAGGCAACGGAAAAAGGTGATCTCCGTAACCTTTGAATCTCCATTCCACATGAAGTACAAAGTCTTTGTATTCCTTTTCCGTCCAAAGGTTTTTATCCCCGGGTGCTTCCGAAAGGGCATCGTAATCAATTACACCGTCGATAACCGACCAGTGTCCGTTGTCCCCTTCAGGAATTCTCCAGCCGTCGAGATTTTCGCCGTTGAACAACTTTGTAAAACCATTTTCTTCAAAAAAACATTTGTGCTGCGCGTTAGAAATGCCTGAGGTAAGAACAAAAATCAACCCTGCAAATAATACTTTTAAGTGTTTCATTTTAAAAAGTTTAACAGATGAATAAATTAAAAACCTAATAAAGATCTAATTTACGGCTTTACCTGTTATAATTAAAACCCAGTTTTTTCAATCCACGCTGCACATCTTCATTCAGCATAAACAAATTCCACAACAAACCGGTGCGGTGGTTTTCAATCATCACCGGAACGGGCCCCTGATCGATGGCCAGGTAACGTTGCGGATACCATTCGTATTCTTCGCTGAACGCATCGTAAAATCCGTATTCGCCCCAGATTTTATCCCCCAGATTTTCGTAAAAATGGTGGATGACTGGCATCACTTCTTTGGGTGCATACGGAAACGAAGAAAGAGCTGCTGTTGGAGATATTACACTCAAATCGAACGAAGGCCGGTGCCCTGCATAACCCGTTTGGCCGGAATTTCCGGATTGTGGTTTTTCATCTGATTGGCCGTTAAAATACCTTGCTGCACCAGGAACAGAGTAGCTTGAAGTAAGCCCCCAGCAATTTTCGCCATACCCTTTGTAGCCGTTTGGATTTTCGATGCAATGCTGCCGGTTAATTAATGTATGAGCAACGTTCAATTCCAAGTAATCGGCATACTTGTCGGTTAAACCGCGCGGATCTAAACCCAGAAAGGAGTAATGTGCCCAAAACAGCGGTCCGCCCTTTTCCGGGTCGGCGTGGTGTTTTAGCCGCAGTGTGCGCCCCCAGGTGGTGTTTTCAACCGAAATATCGCCGTTTTGCGCCCAGCCCTCGTGGTAAACTTCGGGTTTTACAGGATGCGTGGGAGAAGATGCTGCCAAAATGTAGGTAATCAGACACTCGTTGTAACCTGTAATTTTGTGGTTCATTTCCCAGCCCACATTGGGCGACCAGTGCCAGTAAAGCACATTTTCGCCCCGGGTGTACCAGTCCCATTCCACTTCGCGCCAAAGCTGATTTATTTTGTCAGCCAATTGCTTTTCTTCGGCATTTCCGTCTTTAAAATACTCCATAACCGCCAGCATGCCCTGAACCAAAAATGAAGTTTCTACAATATCGCCGCCGTCGTCGTTTTTCGAAAAAGGTTTCACTTTCCCGGTTTCGCCATTAAGCCAGTGCGGCCAGACACCGTGAAAGCGATCGGCTTTTTCAAGGAAATCAACAATGTGCTGAAAACGTTCGAAACCTTGCTGCCGGGTAATAAAACCGCGCTCAATTCCCACCAGGATTGCCATAAGGCCAAAACCGCTTCCGCCGGTGGTTACAATGTGCTTATCGTTTTGCGGATAAACGCCATCGGCATGAAACCGCTCGCGTGCCAGTCCGGAGTTGGGCTCGGCACCATCCCAGAAATACTGGAAATAGCGGTATTGCACCGAATCGAGCAGTTGTTCGTCGGAAAGCGAAACGACACTTTTTGTTTCCTGCTCTCCTCCGTTTTTCTTTGATTGCCCGCATCCTGCTGCCAGAAAAATCAACAAACTAACAATTATAAAATTCTTCATATTTTCTGTTTAAAAAGAAAGGCTGCCCGAACACTTGCCAGGCAGCCTTTCAACCAACTAAATGAAACTAACTAAACTAAACTAACCTGGCCATGAAATACAGAAAACTTATTACAGCCCTGCATTCATCATGGCTTGAATATCTGCTTGCGAAAGCGCTTTATTGAACAGGAATAACTCATCCATTTTCCCTTTCTCTGCTTTATGGTCCCAACCGGAAAAATTTGGCTGGCCTGACATGATTGACAAATCACCCACACCTGTCCAGTCAATTCCTGGAAATTCCCCCTGGCTAACCTGTTCTCCATTCATGTAAAATGCTGCTTCCGTTTCCGAAATGGATATTGCGAAGTGAATCCAGCCATTCTGAACAGTTGGGTCTATTGTTGCCGGGGCGCCCGGGTTAAACCAGGATGCGTTTGTACCATTTCCAATAAGAAGCAAAAACTTCTGACTGGTGGCATTTCCTTCCCGGATAAAACCAAACCCGCTTGGTTTGTCCGACGGACCTGTTGGTTCAGCCGGCCCAATGGAAAGAATTCCTGCCCGTGTATCAGATGC
>JAZBNQ010000334.1:0-2266 GCA_036350775.1 Mariniphaga sp. | reverse complement strand
CGATACACTTTTAAGTATTCCCTCCCTGCGGTCGAAAACCGCATTGTTGCAGTTATTCAATAAAGAAAACATAGCCATTGAAGAAATTATACTCGACCATCCGGTACTAAATCTGGTTGTTGGATCAACCGGAAATGTAAACTGGGATATTGCGGTTGAATCGGAACAAACTCCTGAAGTTGTATCGACGCCAAGCGAAGTAAATGAAGAAGAAGGGCTGAAACTTCAACTCGAAAAAATTAACATCGCCGATGCCAATTTTATTTATGAAGACCGGGAAATTAGCATGTTGCTGAATCTTGATGACATTGATATTGATGTTTCAGGAAAAATGTACGGAACAGCGGCGCAATTGCTTGCTGAAGGAACTGCTGCCAGATTTTTATTGAATTATGCCGGTGTAAACTACATTTCCAATACTTCGGTAGAAACCCGTACAGTTCTGAACGTGGATTACGATAAAATGAACATCGAAATTCAGGAAAATGAATTGCTGGTGAACCGGCTTCCGCTGGAAGTGCTGGGAATGATTCAGATTCCAAACGACAGCATGTTTTTTGATTTGCGCATTCAAACCAAAGAATCGGGGTTTGATAATTTTCTGGCGCTGGTGCCACCTGGCTACGAAGCGTATTTAAAAGATATTAAAACCAATGGAACAGCTTCGATTTCGGGAACAATAGACGGCTTTTATTTTGGAGAAAACTATCCGGCATTCAACCTGAAAATGGATGTTGCAAATGGAAATGTTAAATATGCCGATTTGCCGGAAGAAATTAAAAACATATCGGCTGATGTTGCCATTTCCAAACCGCAGGGAGAGCTTGACTTAACCGGGGTTTTTATTTCGAAAGCGCATGCAGAGGTTAAAAACAGCCCAGTGGATTTAACGCTCACCCTCAAAAATTTGTTTTCCGATCCATGGTTTGACGGGGCTTTTGTGGGAAACGTAAATTTTAATGATTTGAAAGATGCACTTCCGCTCGAAAGCGTCAATATTTCGGGAATAATTGATGCCAACCTGTTTGTGAAAGGCAACTATTCTGCCATCGAAAACGAAAACTACGAAAAAATCCAGTCGGATGGAACAGTTTTGCTTACCGGTTTTACTTACGATTCGCCCGAACTAACTCAGCGCGTGAACATTCCGGAAGGACGGCTCGATTTTTCTCCGCGTGCAGTTCAGCTCAGCGGGCTAAACATGCGAATTGGTGAAAGCGATTTCAGGCTGACCGGCCAGGTTTCAAATTACCTGAATTATTTTCTAAAGGATGGAATTTTGGCTGGGAATCTTCAACTAAATTCCAGTTTGGTTAATCTGAATGAAATCCTTCGTTTGCAGGTTTCCAGACCAGATACAACTGCACAGCAAACGAACAAGGCAGTGGCAGCAGATTCCGCCGAAAAAGAGGTGCTTGTTTTCGATATTCCGAAAAACATCGATTTTACTTTTCAATCTGATATTCAACGGGTAATTTTTGAACAACTTCCGATTACAAATGTGAATGGTTTAATCACGGCACGCAACGGAAAACTGGTACTCGACGGGCTGAAGATGCGCATGCTGGACGGTGAACTGAAACTGACTGGTTCTTACGAAAATACAGCAGAAAACCAGCCGTTTTTTGATTTTGGTTTCGATTTGGCCGGAATTGATATTCCCAGGGCCTACCAAACGCTCACCAGCGTTCAGCGAATGGTTCCCATTGCCCGACAGAGCCAGGGGAAATTCAGTACCAGCCTGAAAGTTAACGGACGGCTGAGCCCGGAATTTAAATTGATTGCACCCACCATTGATGGTACAGGATTATTTAGTACCGAAAACCTGCAGATTATTGAATCTCCTGTTTTCAACGAGTTAAAGGGAATTTTAAAATCTGAAAGGCTGAACAAGGTAAAAGTTGATGATTTTCGTGCGTTTGTTGAAGTGGTTGACGGCGCCATTCAACTGAAACCGTTTACCACCAGAATATCAGGACAGGAAACCACAATTTCAGGTAACCTGAATACGGAAAACTTGCTGGATATGCGTCTCGATTTTAAAGTTCAGCGCGAAGCTTTTGGAAACGATATTCAAAATATTCTGAGCGTGCTGCCGGGACAGGAACGCATTCAACTTATTCCGGCATCGGTGGTTTTAAAAGGACCTGTTGGCAAACCCGAAGTGAAGGTTGAATTGGACGAAGCCCGCAAAATGATTACGGAAGAAGTGAAAAAATCGACACGGGAAAATTTGCAGCAAAACCTGAATAAAATAGGTGAGGGG
>JAZBNQ010000333.1:0-3252 GCA_036350775.1 Mariniphaga sp. | reverse complement strand
GCAGAAATAGGCTGGAGCGAGCAGGAATATGGTTACGTGGTATTTGCCTTTCAGCTTTCTTATGCCATTGGGCCTTTGTTTATCGGTTATATTATCGACCGGCTGGGAACCCGAAGAGGATTTATACTGGCTGTGGTTGTATGGTCTCTGGCTAGTTTATCACATGCTGCTGCCCGAAGCTGGTTGGGATTTGCCATCGCCCGGTTGGGGCTTGGAATAGGGCAGTCGGCTAATTTTCCGGCAAGTATAAAAACCGTGGCCGAATGGTTTCCTCAAAAGGAGCGCGCCTATGCCACTGGTGTTTTTAATGGTGGCTCCAACATTGGACAGGTAATTGCACCTTTGCTCATCCCCGTAGTACTTTACTTTTTTGTTTCGTGGCAGTATGTTTTTGCCTTGTCATTAATACTCAGCATGCTCTGGCTGGTTTTGTGGTTAATTTTTTTTAAATCGCCGCAGGAAAGTCGTTATGTGAATTCTGCTGAAAGGGAATACATTCTTAGTGATAGTAATGATTTGGAAAGTGCAAAAGTTCCCTGGAAAAACCTGGTTAAATACCGGCAAACCTGGGTGGTTGCACTGGGCAAAATGTTTGCCGATCCGGTGTGGTATTTTTACCTTTTCTGGGGTGCCAAATTTTTAAATGCCCGTTTTGGCGTTGAACTGAAAGGTCTAGCGATTCCGCTGGTCATTATTTATGTAGTGGCCTGGGGGGGTGGAATGGCAGGCGGTGCTGTATCATCATTTTTTTTAAAGAAAGGAAAATCTGCCAACTTTTCGCGGAAAATAACCATGTTGGGAACTGCCTTGCTGGTGTTACCTGTTATGATGGTTCCATTCATCGAATCGCTACCGGTTTGTGTGGGATTGGTTGCCCTGGCTGCCGCAGCGCATAATTCCTGGTCGGCCAATATTTTTACGGTAGCTTCCGATTTGTTTCCCAAAAAAATTGTGGGCTCGGTTATCGGATTTTCCACAACGGTAAGTTCAATTGCCGGAATGGGAACAGCGCTGCTTATCGGTTGGGTTCTCAATGAATCTGGCGTTGACGGGTATGTTTTTCCCTTTGTTATAGCTGCGTTTGGTTATTTATCCGGGCTGCTGGTTATTCATCTGATTTCGCCCGCATTGAAACCAGTCTCAGTGACCAGTCTCAGTGAGCATTCTCGGTAGAACTTTCAGCGGACGGTGCCGCGGAATCCAACTTGTTGCAGATTTTTTACGATTAAATCGAAATAGAATAAAATGAATTCACGCGAACGTATTTTAAAAGCAATAAATTACGAAGAACCCGACCGGATTCCATTCGATTTGGCCGGAACAACCTGGACAGGAATTACCAACGTTGCGTATCAAAACCTGCGTAAATACCTGGGAATGGAAACTGACGAGCCGAAATGGTCGGATGTCATTCAGCAAATTGTGATTCCCTCCGAAGAAATTTTAAACCGGTTTGAAGTGGATACCCGTGGAGTTTTCCCACTTACCAGCCACAACTGGGATGTGTATTCCAAATTAAAAGATAAAGGGGAGTTTTGGGAATATGTTGATGAATGGGGATTTACGCATCATTTCCCGAAAAGCGGGCACTGGTTTTCGCTTGTAAAACATCCAATGGAGTCCCTTGATTTTGAATCGGAAGAAATAATTGAAAATTACAACTGGCCCGATGCTTCCAATAAACAGCGGTTTTTCGGATTGCGTGAAGAGGCAATTCAATTTAAAAATCAGGATAAAATTGTTTTAACGAAGGGACTTTGCGCCGGCCTTTTTGAAATGCACCAGCGGTTTCGCGGAATGGAAAATTCCATGCTCGATCCGTTTCTTTTTCCTGTGAACTCGGACAAACTGATTGGCAAACTGGCCGATTTGAAGTTGGAATTCTGGGATGCCTGTTTAAATGAACTGGGCGATGTGGTTGATATTGTGGGTGAAGGCGACGATTACGGAACCCAGCAGTCGCAGCTCATCAGTCCGGACCAGTTTCGGGAATATTACAAACCGCATTTTGAACGGGTGCTTTCTTTTATCAGTGAAAAAGCGCCGCACGTCAAAATCATGTTTCACTCCTGCGGAAATGTGCGGGCAATTATTCCCGATTTAATAGAAATGGGCGTGGATATTCTGAATCCGGTTCACATTAATGCTACCGGGATGGAGCCTGTTCAGCTAAAAAAAGATTTTGGGCGCGATATTGTTTTCTGGGGTGGTGGCGTTGATACTCAAAAAGTATTACCTTCGGGAACGGTGCAGGAAGTAAAGGACGATGTTCGCCGGAATATGGAAGCACTGGCGCCTGGTGGAGGATTTGTGTTTAACACGGTGCACAACATCCAGGCCGAAGTGCCGCCCGAAAATATTCTGGCCATGTGGGAAACCCTTCAGGAATCTGGAAAGTATTAGTTTAAAAATGAAAATATGAAGTGGATAAATTATCTGGTTTTAATCCCCGCGCTATTTGCAACTGTGTCCTGCAGTTCGCCCGGGGCAAAACAGGAGCAACCCGCAAAAATTACATTTGAAGAAAATACGTCGGCCAATAAAATTGATGTGCTGGTTGACGAGCAGTTGTTTACAACATTTCAATGGCCGGAAAATGTGACCAAACCCGTGTTCTACCCGATTTTAACATCGAATGGCACAGAAATTACCCGAGGCTTTCCGCTTCAACCAAAGGCTGGTGAACGCGCTGATCATCCGCACCAGATTGGCATGTGGCTGACCTACGGAAATGTAAACGGCCTGGATTTTTGGGGAAACGGTTCGAAAGGTTTGGGAACCCGGAATCAGAACGGCGGAGTAATAAAACATTTGAAAACGGAAAAAATTACTGAAGGAATTGGCGAAGGTTCTTTTATAACCACTGAAAGCTGGGTGGATACAACGGGTGTGGAATTGTTGCGGGAAGTAACTGAATTCCATTTTATTGCAAGGGAAGATATCCGCATTATCGACCGAAAAACCACCTTGACTGCCGTTGAAAATGAAGTGAATTTACCCGACACAAAAGAAGGGATGTTTGGGATCCGGGTGGCCCGGCAACTGGAATTGCCAGTTGGTGGGAATGTGGTATTGTACAATGAAGATGGCACCACATCTCGGGTAAAAGATTCGTTGAATATTGGCATTTCGGGGAATTATTTGAGCAGCGAAGGAATTACGGGCGAAGAAGTTTGGGGAACACGGGCCCGGTGGATGCGCCTTTCCGGCCAGATTGAAGATGAAAAAATTTCGGTTGTAATTTGCGACCAT
>JAZBNQ010000332.1:0-5656 GCA_036350775.1 Mariniphaga sp. | reverse complement strand
CCGTGCATATTCGTGTTTTTTTACCTCAGGAAAGAAAAGGTTGGTGTTGCCAATCTTCCTGCACGTCACGAATCCTTTGTTCTCCAGTACTTTTAACACAGTTGCAACGGTAGTGTATGCCGGGCGCGGTTCTTCAAACTGATCCACCACATCCTTCACCACACCTTCTTCTAAATTCCAAAGAATTTGCATGATTTGCTCTTCTGCTTTTGTCAATGTTTTCATTCCCATAATTGATTTCCAATTTTAGCTACTACAAACATAGTACTAATAAATTAAAAATAAAACTATTTTTATAATAAAATTACTATTTTTATAGTATTTCTATTTAAATGATAGTCATGCAGTAATTTGTGCGACTATTTATTTTATGGTTTGGGTAACTAATTTAGGTGGGTTTTATTGCCCCCAGACTATTTCTTTTTCTCCGATTGCAATTCCTGCAATATTGTAAACACTTAAGTCTTCATCGGTACCTTGTTCAATGATATAAGACTGAACCTGCAAAATCAGTTCATCCCCTAAATTTACCGATGAATACCATGTTCCGCTTCCTGTGCCTATCGGAAATTCTGTCGTTGTGGGTGTCAGTCCGTAACCGATAAAAACGATGTTCCCCTGTTTATCTGTTATTTTGACTACCGATCCGTCAACTCCTGATAAACTTTCCCATTTTACGGTAAGGGATAACGTGCTTGGGCTAAAAGTTGTTGACACAATTTCAGGAATTTCAGGATTGACTATTTCCAGGAAATCTGTTTCCTGTACCAGTTCACCTGAAGTACTTTCCACTTCAAAAACATAATTTCCGGTGGCGGGCCAATCCGGCTTAAAGTCTTCATTTTCCGGTTCTTTAAAAAATGTAAAACTGGAACCTTCGCTTGCATTCAGTTGAACTGAACCTGACTCACCAGCAGGCGGTGTTACCCGGGCAGAAGCAATATTATTATTCCCGTAGGCGTAAAAAGCAATTGCCGTTTTTGGTTCTCCATCCATCATTTTTTTAACCGTGTAGGCATCAGCAAAAACTTCAAATTCTGTTTCTACGGTGTCCTTATTGCAGGCGGCAAATAGCAAGGCAATAATAAGGAAAAGCAAAATACCGAAATAAATGTGATGTAATTTCATAGCTACAATTTTTATTTGATGTAAAATATAATAAGGATTAGATGAACTACCAATATGAATTCGGTTGAATTAAATGAGAATTAAAGTTTGGCAATTTCTCTCCATACCTTTTTATTTACAGGAATTCCGTTTTTCAGGTTTTCGGTACGGGTATGAAGAACCCGTTCTCCCGGATAACGGATTTCTCCCCCGGATTCATCTGGCGTAGAGTTTTTAAAATCTGAAACGATTTCATTAATTGTGTTTTGAATGGATGGGAAATTGCTGAGTTTCTCCAGGCTGAAAGCAATAAAAACCTGAGAAACACTGTATTCCGCTTCCTTTAGACTCAACTCTCGGGTAGAAAGTCCTGCTGATAAAATGGTTGCCAGAATGTCAAGCAGCAATGACAATCCTGCACCCTTCCAGTACCCAATGGGCAGTGCCCGTCGCGATTTCAGGATTTCACCGGGTTCAGTTGTAAGTTTTCCGCTACCATTGAAACCGCCTGGATAAGGAAGTGTTTTGCCTTCGAGTTGTGCAGCCTCCATTTTTCCATAAGAAAATTGTGTCATGGCAAAGTCGAGGACAATGGCTTCGTTCCCAAACGGCACGGCAAAAACCAGCGGATTGTTTCCCAAACGGCTCTCTTTGGCGCCCCAGCCCGGCATGTTGGCTTCGGTGTTGGTCCAGCCCAAAAAGGCAAATCCTTTCTTTGCAGCTTGCCAGCCATAGGTGCCGCCTCGCATCCAGTGGTTGGTGTTGGCTATGGCCACACAACCAATCCCGTTTTCTGCAGCCAGATACATGGCCCGGTCAGCGCAAAACTGCGCATTTAACGGACCAGGGCCCAGTTGACCGTCCCACTGCTCCAAAGCGCCGGCAGAACGGACCAGTACCGGTTCGGCATTTACATCAATAAAACCTCGTTGAATATATTCCACAAACCGCGGAAAACGATACACGCCATGCGAATAAATTCCTTCCAGACTGTTGTCAGCAAAAATACGGGCGCAGGTTTCTGCTTTTTTTTCTAAAAAACCATGTTTCAGCAAAATTCGCCGGAACTCGGATTGCATTTCAGCAAAAGGAATTTGAATAGTATTCATTTTAAACGGATTTCCTGGGTTTTTATGAAATTTTTTGAAGTGCGTTTTTCACATTTTGCAACAGCCGTGGAACTTTTTCTAATGGATCTCCGGCACCCAAAGTTTCTATAGGCAGGTAACCTCTGTAACCGGCTTTTTTTATGATTTTAAAAAGCTTTACAAAGTCGGTTGGTGTTTCTTTCCCGTCAATCCAAACATTTTCCTTGATTTGCCAGGTTACAGCATACTTTATATTTTTTTCAATTTCTTCATACGGATCATGCTGCCGGTAGCTGCCAATGTCGAGATTCAGCCCCAGCCATTCAGAATTCACCATTTCAAAAATGCGGTCCACATCGGCTGCGGTTTTAAGAAAATCGTTGTGGTTTTGCAAGGCGATGATTACTCCGAATTTTTTTCCATAATCGCAGCATTCTCTGACATCTTTGGCCATCCACTCGAATACCTGGTCTCGTGAAAATCCTTCATGCGGATTTGTTCCGGCAAAAACACGGAGATTCGGAATGCCAAGCTTTGCGGCTGCTTCAATCCATTTTTTTATCATTCTGATGTCTGCCATGCGGGCAGCCGAATCAGGATTGGCAAAGTCGTTCCGCACACCGGTTCCGCTAATATCCAGCCCCAGCAAAAAAGCTTTTCTTTTAAAATCGTTGATGTAATCAACCGAAGGTGGTTCCGGATACCCGGGGAAGTAGTATCCTGTAGGATCAATCGCATCGAAATTGTATTTCGCGCAAAAATCCAGTACATCGAATAAATCAACTTTCCCTTCGCGAAGAGGATTATTAAAGGAGTAAACATTCAGGCTGAGCTTGAATTTATGGGAAAACTGTTGTGTGCCGGTTTTTTCTTCTTTTTCTGAAAGTGTCCAAAGAAATCCGGTTGCCGGCAGAGCCGGAACCACGGCAAGTGTTTTCAGGAAACTTCTTCTTGATTTTGAATTCTTCATAGTCAAATGCTTTATCAGTTCATTATTTGTTGCTTAATTTCAAATCTCTACGAATTTATCAATTTGAAATTAAAAACAACTGGAGTATTGAAAAAAGTATCAAAAACTTTCATCTGGATTTTTCTACCTTTGCGGCATTAATGTAGAAAGAAATGGGGAATGAATATAGTGCCGACTGGCATGCAAAATCTTACGACGATGTAATTGCTTCTGTTGGAGGTTCGGAGAAAGGATTAACTTCTGATGAAGCCAAAAAAAGATTTCATAAATACGGACCGAACCAAATTAAAAGGAAAAGGAATGATGGTCCGCTTACTGTATTATGGAGGCAAATCAACAATCCGCTCATTTGGGTATTAATCGGATCTAGTACACTCGCTGTTTTACTAGGAAAAATAACTGACGGACTGGTAGTTTTGGCAGTTGTGGTAATTAACACCATTATTGGTTTTATTCAGGAATTTAAAGCAGGAAAAGCCATTGAAGCACTTAGCGAAATGATTCCTGAAAACGCCACTGTGCTTCGCGATGGCCGAAAAGTTTCGATCCCTGTTTCCGAAATTGTGCCTGGTGATATTGTTGAACTGGAGGCAGGCGAACGCGTTCCTGCTGACATGCGTTTGATTCGGCAGAAAAATCTTACCGTGGAGGAGGCTGCCCTCACCGGCGAATCGGTTCCATCACAAAAATCAATTAATCCGGTTGGCCCGGACGTTTCCCTTGGAGACCGGAAATGCATGGTTTACAGTGGAACTCTTGTATCAACCGGAATAGCCACAGCAGCTGTTGTGGGAACAGGAATGAACACAGAGCTGGGAAAAATTTCAGATATGCTCAGCGAAACTACCGATCTGGAAACTCCTCTTACCCAAAAACTTGGTGTTATTGGAAAATACCTGACCATTGGTATTGTTGCTATTACGGTTGTTATAATGATTATTGGAACCATCCGTGCCACAGGCCAGGGAATTTCACTCGAGCTGGCTTTGAAAGACAGCCTTATTTTTGCTATTGCACTGGCAGTGGGTGCTATTCCTGAAGGTTTGCCGGCTGTGGTAACCATTGCTTTAGCCATTGGGGTACAACGAATGGCGCGCAGAAAAGCAATAATTCGTAAACTTCCTGCTGTTGAAACTTTGGGCAGTACCACCGTTATTTGTTCCGACAAAACCGGAACACTTACCCGTAATGAAATGACCGTAAATGAATTATGGACGGTCAAATACGATATCCAGGTAACCGGAGTAGGATATAATACCGAGGGAATTTTTAAACAAAATGAAAATGAATTAAAGGATTTGCCTGATGAGGTGAAAACTTTGCTTGAAAATGCCGTGTTATGCAGTGATGCCAGCTTTAAATCAGACGGCAATGGGTTAGACGTTACAGGCGATCCTACCGAAGTGGCGTTGATTGTGACTGCGGCAAAGGCAAATCTGAATGTTGAACAGGTTCGTAATGACCATCCGCGAAAGGATGTAATTCCTTTCGATTCGGAATCGAAATTTATGGCTACTCTGAACCAGAATGAAAAGCAGCGCATTATTATAAAAGGTGCTCCGGAAATTATTTTAAAAAAATGTGTGTCTCATTTGGGTGGAGGAACTTTGAATGCTGAACGTGTTATTTCCAGGATTGAACAAATGGGTGCCAAAGGGATGCGGGTGCTTGCAGTCGCTCAAAAAACCAGGGAAAAACCAGGAAATACGGAATTGCAGCTTGCAGAAGCGGAAAAAGACTTTCAGTTTGTGGGGCTGATGGGTATGATTGATCCGCCGCGGGCTGAAGCGATTGATGCAATTAAGGCCTGCCACAACGCCGGAATTATTGTCAAAATGATTACCGGGGATCATCAGGCCACAGCTCGTTCTATCGGAATGGATTTGGGCCTTTCTGAAAT
The DNA here is from genome assembly GCA_036350775.1 of Mariniphaga sp. GTDB lineage: Bacteria > Bacteroidota > Bacteroidia > Bacteroidales > Prolixibacteraceae > Mariniphaga. Next base: position 591 of record JAZBNQ010000332.1, on the reverse strand, counting down.
GGGGGAAACAATTACCGGAGTGGAACTGGCCAAAATGGATAATGAAACATTGGCTTCTGTCGTTAAAAACACCAACATTTTTGCACGTGTGGCGCCTGAACATAAACTGCGTCTGGTGAAAGCATTGCAGGCCGACAACCAGATTGTGGCCATGACCGGCGACGGAGTTAACGATGCGCCTTCGCTTAAGCAGTCTAACATTGGAGTGGCCATGGGAATAACCGGCACTTCGGTTTCCAAAGAGTCTTCCGATATTGTGCTGGCCGACGACAACTTTGCCAGCATAAGCGCAGCCGTTGAAGAAGGTCGCCGGGTTTATGACAACCTGCTGAAATCACTTGCTTTTCTTTTGCCAACCAATCTGGGGCTGGCCTTCATTCTGGTTTATGGAATTATGTTTTTCCCGTTTAACCTGGTTACCAACGAACTATTGCTACCCATGCTGCCCACCCAGCTTTTATGGATTAACCTTGTGGCCGCCGTGGCACTGGCCCTTCCGCTGGCTTTCGAAGTAAAAGAACCCAATGTAATGAAACGCCCGCCGCGCAAACCCGATGCTCCACTATTCAATAAGTTTGTAACGTTCAGGGT
>JAZBNQ010000331.1:0-7915 GCA_036350775.1 Mariniphaga sp. | reverse complement strand
TTCAGGTTGAAAAAGCTACTGAAGAACCATTGACAACCGAAGCCTGGATGGTAAACTACGAAATCTTCGCCAGAAAATAAAAGCCAGAAAACGAGAAAACAGAAACAGAAAAGCCGGCACCTTGCCGGTTTTTTTTTGCGACAGACCAGAAAAAACAAACAATCTCAAAAGAAATATTTCAAAAAAAATGCAAATCAAATACGCAGGAATTCTTTATAAACCGTTCAACTAAATTCTTCTATTGATTTTCTAAAAAAAATCGTACATAATACTATTGAATATTAGATACTTATAAACAATTCTTCAAAAACATGATAAAATTCATAGTACTATGTATTGCATGGTATCTTTTTTTATTTATATATTTGCATAACAAATAACAAGGTAACAAAAAGTACAAGCTTAAAAAAAGTTCTATAAAAAGTGTAACGAATTAAAAATTGAAGCGTCTTAATATTGAATTTTGAAAAAACAGAAATAAAAAATAAAACAAGAAACAGGAGGACAAAGTCATGAAAACAAGAAACAGCAATTTTAAAGAAACAGCATTAAAATCACTCAGTATTTTCACCACCGCATTTGTAACTGTTTTAGCCATTTCAGCAAATGTACTTGCCGGCAATACAAATTCAGATGCAGGCAGTTTGGCCAATCTTCTTACCGAAGAAAAAGATGCAGAAAGCAAGCTGGAAGAATGGATGTTAAATACCAACAACTTCTATTTCGACTATACACTGGAAAAGGCTACAGAAGCTACACTTGAATTAGAAAGCTGGATGTTAAATGAAAACAGTTTTGTTTACAACCTTAACCTGGAAGTAGCAACAGAAGAAACTTTGGAATTGGAAAACTGGATGACCGATGCCAGCTATTTTGGAATGGTGAATTACCTGGAAACCGAAACCGAAGAAGCACTGGAAATGGAAAGCTGGATGCTGGAAGACAGCCTTTTCAACAAAAAAGACAAAACCAAAGCCAAAGTAAAAACAGAATCAGCAAATGAAAATGAAGTTTTAGCCGAAGTAAAAACAGAAACACCAAAAAAGGGAACTGGTTATACAACGCAGAAAACTCAATTTGGAAGAAGGGCAATGATTCTGATGGAAGACGAAGATCCGAAACTGAAAATGGAACAGTGGATGTTAGACTACCGTCACTGGAAAATAAAATAAAGCCACGAAAGCAGAAACAGAAAACAGCAACAAAAAAGCCGGCAAAAACCGGCTTTTTTTATGTAACAGGATATTCTTGGTGAACATCGGTCAAAACTTCATAACCACCAGGTGTAACCAGAATAGTATGTTCAAACTGTGCCGACAATTTGTTATCGACGGTGCGTGCGGTCCAGCCGTCCGAATTGTCGATGGATGTGGATGCCCGCCCCTGGTTAATCATGGGTTCGATGGTAAAAATCATACCGGGTTTCATTTTTGCCCCTTTGTTACGGCGCGAGGTATGGTCAACCTGTGGTTCTTCATGAAACTGCAGTCCGACACCATGTCCGCAAAACTCGTAAACCACACTGTAGCCTTTGGCTTTTGCGTAGCGGCTAATTACAAAACCGATATTGCCAAAATAATTTCCCGGTTTTACCTGCTGAATGCCCAAATCGAGGCAGTGCCGGGTAACCTCAATAAGGTTTTTTGCGCCGGTTGAAATTTTACCAACAGAAAACATGCGCGAGGTATCGCCGTAATAACCGTCTAAAATAGTTGTGACATCAATGTTCAGGATGTCACCCTCTTTTAAAATCGTTTTGATGGAAGGAATGCCATGGCAAACCACTTCGTTTAGCGAAATGCAGCTCGATTTCGGGTAGCCGTTATAACCTTTGGTAGCTGGTATTGCATTATGTTCACGAATAAATTCCTCAATTTTATCATCGATAAATTCCGTAGTAACGCCCGCTTTCACAAACTGTGCCGCGTAGTCGAGTGTTTTAGCTGCCAGCCGGCAACTTTTCCTGATTCCTACTATCTGTTCCGGGGTTTTAATGATGATGCCACCCATATTTTCTTATTAATTTTCGTGCAAAATTGGTCAAAATCACTGGTTTTTCAAAACTGAACAATACTTTTGCAGAAAAGTTTTGAAGAAGTTGGAAGACAGAAGACGGAAGTCGGAAGTTGAGAGTCCGAAGACAAAGCACGTTGTAAGAAATAAACATCCAGCAATCAATAAAATGAAACACGTCAACCACTTATCCACCCGCTCCTATTTTATAAACCGTTTCGGGAAACTTTCCACGTCGTATATGTTTTACCAGATGCAGGACATTGCCTGGGAACACGCGGCTAAACTGGGTTTTGGCTACGACAACCTGAAGGAAGATGAGCAATTCTGGGTACTTTCGAAATTGCTGGTAAAAATCGACCGCCGGCCGGTGTGGGGCGAAGATTTTACACTGAAAACCTGGTCGCGCGGCACCGATGGCTTTTTTGGTTACCGCGATTTCAACTTTGTGGATAAGGCCGGGAACAACATCATTCAAGCCACCAGCAGCTGGCTGGTGCTCAATGCTAAAACCAAACGAATTGTGCGGTTGAACGATTTCGAAAATTTTCCAAAATACGAAGAAAGTGTTTTTGGCGAAAATGCAGGAAAAGTCCAATCGCCAAAATCCAGTGCTGAATTGCAGTTTTCGTCAGTGCGGTTTAACGAAATCGACATCAACCAACACTTTAACAGCGGACGTTACATCGAGCGAATCATCGACAGTTACAGTTTTGAATTTCACGAAGAAAATGAGCTGATTGAATTTGAGGTCAATTTCCTGAAAGAGGGGCTTCCGACCGACTGCCTCGCCGTAAAAAAACAGGAAATTGATAACGCAAATCACCTCTGCAGTGTAGTCCGCAAAAGTGATGGCGCCGATTTGATTCGTGCGCGATTGGTTTGGAAGAAAAATATTTAACCCAAAAAACAAATTTTCAAACAAACACCTTAAATTTATTAAACTGAAACAATTGTATTTTTTTCTTTTTGTTTTAATACCGAAATAAAAGTTATATCATTTATGGCCTTGAGACACCTTTTAAAACAGCAGGAAAGTTAATGAGGTCGTATTCTGAATCATAAATCAGAAATTTTTTCACCCAATCAGGATTAAATTTATCTTTAAATGAAAATTGCCCTTTAAAATGGTTCAATGCTTTCAGATTATCAAGTGCAAATTTCATTGATCGTTCGGTTATATTTTTAGGATCAGTGATACCGGCAAAGGCTACCATGCCAAGATTAACTTTTGAAATGCCGGCCTTCCTGAAATATTCAAACATTTCGATAAACAGAAAATAAATAATTCCGGTGGGGGCATCTTCAGTTATGCGCACCAAATCGTAGGTTCCCTCATTTAAAACATAATCGGGAATAATATTGAGAAATGCCACAACCTTTTCTTCCGGGTTTTCTATAGTTAAAATGGTACTTTTTTTCATTTCCTCAGGCAAAAACATACCCTGCGAAAATACTGTTTCAGATTTTCCGGGTTTACTTAGCCAATCATCCGAAACTTGTTTCAATTTCTGCAATAATCCATCCTTTGCCGGAGGGAGGTAAATGTGAAAGGTAAATCCCAGATTTTTGGCTTTATTGATGGCATTTCGAATAGGATGCATTTTTGAACCGCTTAATGAAAACTTACTCAGGTCAAGTATGGCCTCCTGCCCAATAAAAATTGCCTTTTTATTTAAATGACTAAACCATGGGATAGAATATTCAGGTACACGATAATAAAATGTACGCATTCCGGCATCATTTGCATAATTTTCAAAAGCCTGAAGCAAATTCTGCGCGGCTTCGTCCGTTTCGCAAACTGGCAATTCAAGAACAACGGCAAAATGGTGATGTATTTTATAGGCCACAAAACCCTGTTCGTTAAACCAGAATAATTTGTCGGGATAATATTTGAAATAATCAAGCGCCGATTTCCCAAAGTTCTGAACCAGTAATTTAGCGCGGCTAAATTCACTTTCGTCACGTTGAACATCAAAATCGAAAATAGGCCGTAAAGCGAGAAAAATGGCGGAAATAAGCAGACCTCCACTCATTATATGCACTGACAAAATATAGTAGTGTCCAAATAGTGTTTGTGGCAGATACTGCGATGCATCGAATAAAAATACCAGTTGAAAAGAAGCTTTAAGCGATTCAATTAAATTGTAATCTAAGCCCATGTGGCTTTTTTCAATAAAATACGTGCCTCCCACCGCATAAACAGCAAGCGCTGAAAAAGACACTACCCAAACTTTCCAAAAATTAGCCCGAAGTAAAGGGCTCGACTTCACATGATACAATCGTCTTGTATAAAACAAACTCATAAGAGCAACCAGTGATACGGAAGCCTCTTCGTAATCGATACCTTTTACAAGATGTCCGATAGTAGAAAGAAACAGCAGAATAACGGTGATTCGCCATGCACGTCTTACTCCTTTCAATAAATAGTATGCCAGAATTAAAAAAAGCAATCCGGTAAAAAATACGGTAAAATTGGAAACCAACACTGCTATTTCAGGAAGCAGTTTTTCAAGAATCTCAATGCGCCCGGGGAGAGCCGGAGTTATAACAGAGAAAATGTTAATCAGGCCAGAAATAAATATGATAAACACCGGAAGCACCCGCAACAATATATTCTTCCGCGTAAAGAAAAAAGCTCCTAATCCTGTAACGAGTGGTGTCCAGAACTCAAAAAAACGAAAAACCAGAGTAATAGCTGCTGCCTGGGCTGCCGGAATCCCGCTCTTTACAAAAACATAAGTCATTGAAACCTCGATGGCTCCCATCCCTCGTAAAAAGGGTGAGACAATTAGCAGCATTACCATCACAATATATGCAATAAAAGAAAGGAGAATAGTAGGTGAGAATCCTAATGCCAGCATGGAAATGTAAACGTGCGAAATGCCTGTCAGTTCAATAAAAACAGAGATAAGCAGGGTTTCAATAAAATGTACTTTTTGAACCTGGGTAGATGAAATTTTATCAAGAACCAGAGATATTTTTGGATTTAAACGAATAATAAGGTGGTAAAAATATTTTTGCTTGAAAAATGACCATACAAAAAAAATTACAAATAGAATTAAAACAAGCAGGGCAAGAAATGGAAAAAGTTCCGTTGTTGTGAGTCGGCTTTTCATTAGCAAAATTACAAAAACCGGAATAGCAACTATAATTACCGAAAGCAAAGAAACAAATCCATAAATAGTTGACCCATAATAAATATCGGTGGTTTCGATACCCTTTTTGGTAAGCGATTTATTAAAAAATGCCAAAGATGAAAATCCACCAGCTGGCAAAAAAATACTAATCAGATTTCGTTTTAAAAAAAGCTGAATAGCATCAGCAGTTTTAACATGTATTCCAACCGTTTTAAAGCTGTAAACGTATAGCAGCCCCTGAAAAAAAATATATATTCCCGTAACTAAAATGCCCAGCAAAACATAAAAACTGTCTATTTGCTTCAGGGTATCGGTGATTTGTGCTAATTCGAGTTGTTCGTTTTTTACAAAAAAGATGGTCATAAGCAACATTAAAACTGCCAGGGTAATTTGCCAGAATGATTTATTGCCTTTGCTTCTTTTGTAAAACCAAACCATCTGAAATTGTTTTAATTTTAACGATTAAAAAACAAACAGACTAAACTAATTTACTTCTTCGGGTCAATTAAAAATTTACTAACCAAAGATAAAAGCCGTTTTTTAAAAACCCAAAGCAGGAACAAATAAAAACAGATATAGTGCTCTCCTGAACAAAGAGTGCATAAATATCTAAAATTCAGGAAGATAAATCAGGTTTTTAAAATAATGTATCAGGAAAGGATTATTTGTTCCAAAAAAAACAGACAAATTAATCATGATTTTGAGTCGAGCAGTTCTCAAAATCCAATGAATTACCAGGAAAAAACTCCAACACCTCACCCACTTTCTCTTCCATGGGCAAAGTTCCGTCAATCCAGTGAATTTTTGTGCCGCGTTTTTCCATCCCGCGAAACCAGGTCATCTGGCGTTTGGCAAACTGGTGAATGGCAATTTCCAGTTGCCGAAACATTTCGTCATACGATAACTCGCCAGTTAAATGAAGTGTCAGGTATTTGTATTCCAGTCCGTAATAAATAAGTTGTTCCGAAGTTAATCCTGAATCAAGCAGATTTTGCACCTCGTCCAACATCCCTTCATCCAACCGCTGGTTTAGTCGGCGAGTTATCCGTTCACGCCTGATTTCCCGATCAACCTTTACCCCAATGTTCAGGCTGCGAATTTCGGGCATGGGCGTTTCGAGTTGAGAATTTTCGCGATAATACATTTCAATTTCGATGGCGCGGACAGCCCGCCGGTCGGTTTCCACATCGGTTTTGTTGTGCAGTTTCGGTTTCAGCTTTTTCAGAATTTCTGATAGCTCTTCCAGCGATTTTCCTTCCAGCTCTTTACGTAATTTTTTATTTGGCGGAACCTGAATTAACTTGTAATCTTTTAAAACGGCTTCCAGGTACAACCCACTCCCGCCGCACAACACCGGAAATTTTTCCCGAGCTTGAATATCTTCAAAAACCTTTACAAAATCAGCCTGAAAACGATAAACGTTGTAATGTTTCCCGGGCTCCTCTATATCCAGCAAATGAGACGGAATTTCAATGCCGTCAACAAAATAATCGGCATAATCCTTACCGGTGCCAATGTCCATTCCACGATAAACCTGCCGCGAATCACCGGAAATCACTTCGCCTTTAATTTTCGCAGCCAGATGCGCTGCCAGCCCGGTTTTTCCGGTTGCTGTGGGCCCCAACACAGTAATCAGGTTGTATTTTGGTTTTTTAAAATTCACTTTAAATTTCTTTGGCAGCAAAACTATAAAATATCGGGTACTGAATAAATTTATCCATATAAAATCGCGTTTTAGTAAGTTAAAATACTTTCTAAAATTTTACGATTATTGCTGTTTCCCGATTCACAAATTTATGAATCAGGTATCTTTGAATTTTGAAATAATTTTAAAATGAAAAAAGAAGCTTGTGTTGAAACTTTTGAAGAGGCTTTGCTGGCAGAACAGGGCGGCGCAAACCGCATTGAGTTGTGTTCCGATTTGGCAAACGACGGCCTAACCCCTTCACCGGAGTTGATGCAAAAAACCTGTTTAACCTTAAAAATTCCGGTAATGGTTATGATTCGTCCGCGCGCAGGGAATTTTGTGCATTCCGAAAAAGAAATTGCCCAAATGAAAATCGACATCGACAGGGCGAAAAAGGCAGGCGCTGCGGGTGTGGTTTTTGGATTGCTAACTCCGGAAAATAAAATCGATATTGAAAACACCCGACTACTCGCAAAATATGCACAGCCGCTGCCGGTTACTTTTCACAAGGCCATTGATGAACTTGAAAATCCGGTGGAAGGCGTTCGTGTCCTCAAAAAAATTGATGGAATAAAGCGGATTCTGACTTCCGGAGGAAAAGCCACAGCAAAAGAAGGCGCAGAGATTCTCCGGAAAATGCAGGAGGAAGCCGGCCAAAACCTCATCATTTTAGTGGCGGGCAAAGTAACCAGCAAAAACCTGGGAGAAATTCAACAGCTTACCGGAGCAAAAGAGTTTCATGGACGGCGAATTGCGGGAGAATTGGGAGGAAGTGGACAGAAGTAGTGAGCAGTAAAAAGTAAAGGGTGAACAGTAAAAGTGAACAGTTATGCAGTTACAGTGAGCAGTTACAGTGAGCAGTCGCAGTGAAAAATCGTAGGTGGAAAATTTATTAATGACTAAGGATAAACAAATTAAAATACTCAAAATGAAAAAGTTAATTTTTATAATTCCTGTTCTGTTTGTGCTGATTTCCAATGCACAGTATGAACACGAAATGACCGGGTACGTTTGGCCCGAAGATGAAAAAGTTTTACAAAAACTGGAAGATTGGCAGGATCTGAAATTTGGGCTG
>JAZBNQ010000330.1:0-2522 GCA_036350775.1 Mariniphaga sp. | reverse complement strand
GGATGGCATGTTGATAAATACACCCTTCTTCTCGAAAATGCCCGATTTGCCCACACGCGGGCGATTTTCACCCATTCTGTTTAACGGCTCGGTTTTTAGTACCGGCGGGTATTCTGCAGAATTTGGGCAGGCATTGTCATCCATCGTCTCGCTGAACACCATCGCATTGGAACCGGAAAACAAATCGAGCATTTCTTTATTGTCAGTCGGGGTTCAGGGTGCCCATGCCAAACGATGGAAAAAAACCTCACTGGCTCTTACCGGAGAATACCTGCACACCGGTTTCAGCAATCGGGTTATTAAACAAAATATCGAATGGGTGAAAGACCCGGTCATTGTGGGTTCAACCCTGATGTTCAGGCAAAAAACAAGCGAAACCGGCATGATAAAAACCTTCGGGAGTTTTAGCTACGATGCAAGCAGTTTGCTACACAACAACTTTCAGCAATCGTTCTTACAGGAAATCAGCCTGAATAACAAAAATATGTATTTAAATACCACATTCAACGAGATGCTGAACGACAACTGGCTGTTTCAAACAGGTGTGGCTTTAAACACCGACCGGGAAAACATTCGTCCGGGCGATGATGAATTATTTACAACGAAAAAAAACGGGCAGGTGAAATTTACATTTACCAATACTTCAGGAAAAAATTTAACCACTAAAATAGGCACCGAATATATGTTTTACGATTACAGCCAGGATATTCAAATGGATGACGATTTTCAGCTTGCATTTTCAAACCACCAGTATGCGGCTTTTATCGAATCAGAATTAAAAGCCACAAGACACCTTGCTCTGAAGGCCGGAGTGCGTGGCGAACATCATTCTCTCATCAGTAAAACCAACGTTGTTCCACGCTTATCGGCTGCTGTAAAAACCGGAAAGTACAGCCAGCTTTCGGCTGCGTACGGAGCTTTCTTTCAAAATCCTGCTGATGATTACCTGAAGTTTTCCAAAGAATTATTACCGGAAAAATCAACCCATTCGATTTTAACCTGGCAGTTCAGAAAAGATACACGCACACTCAGGATTGAAGCTTACTACAAAGATTATTCTGACCTGGTAAAGTTTGATGAGGAGTTTTCAATGGTTCCAGGGAATTACACCAACACAGGTAGCGGATATTCCAGGGGAATAGATGTATTCTGGCGCAATCAAAAGGAATTTGGCAAAAGTGATTACTGGGTTTCCTATTCCTGGAATGATTCGAAACGGAATTACCGCAATTTTCCGGTTCAGGCCACTCCCCACTATGTTTCGGAGCACAACTTTTCAGTGGTTTACAAACGTTTTATCCTTCCGCTTAACTCGTTTGTATCAGGCACCTACTCGTTTGCCAGCGGAAGGCCTTATTACAATCCCAACAACCCGGTATTTATGGCAGACCAAACCAAAACCTACAACGATTTAAGTATTGGACTCACCCGAATTTTTTATGTATTTAATACCCAGGCAGTGGCCCACGTAATTGTAAATAATGTTTTGGGATTTACCAATGTATTCGGGTATAATTACAGCGCAACACCCGACAACAACGGATATTTTCAGGCACAACCCATAACTCCGGCACAAAAACGAATGGCAGTATTTTTAATTTCATTTCAATTATAAATCAAAAATTTCAACATCATGAAAACAACTATTACATTTTTTTTTACTATGCTGTTTTTCTTCGTCCAAAGTCAGGAAAATCAGTACCAGCAGGCTATGCAAAATGCACTGAAAAAACTGAATCAATCTGCAATGGCTGATGAATTTATTTCGGTGGCCAATACGTTTGAACGAATAAGCCAAACCGAAACTGAAGAATGGCTGCCATTGTATTATGCTGCTTACGCATACATTGTTACCAGTTTCGAAATTGAAGATGTCAACCAAAAGGAACAGTACCTCGATAAAGCGCAGCAGTTTCTCGATAAGGCATTTGAAATTGCCCCGGAAGAATCGGAACTTTTTGCATTGCAGGCCTTTTTATATCCCGGAAAGATTATGGTTGACCCGATGAGCAGAGGGCAGGAATATATGGGTAAAATTTACCAGGCCCTTGACGATGCTGCCCGACTAAATCCTGACAATCCGCGCGTTTATTTTTTACGTGCCATCACCACATTGAACATGCCGGCAGAATTTGGCGGAGGGCCTGCGGTGGCCAAACCAATTTTTGAAACGGCAAAAGAGAAATTCAGCAATTTTCAACCTGCAACTTCGCTTTCACCCAATTGGGGAAAAGAAATCAATGAAGCTGAATTGAATAAACTTTAAAAGAAAAAAAACTATTCAACGGCGCCGAACAGGTCATAATCTTCGGCGCCGGTAATTTTTATATGGTAGAATTCGCCTTTTTTCAATTCGGAAGCCGATGAAATAAGTACTTCACCGTCCACTTCGGGTGAATCGTATTCAGTGCGCCCTACAAAATAATCATCTTCTTTCCGATCGATAATCACCTTAAAAGATTGTCCGATTTTTTGCCGGTTCAGTTCAGCCGAAATCTGCTGCTGAACTTCCATAATTTCAT
>JAZBNQ010000329.1:0-2109 GCA_036350775.1 Mariniphaga sp. | reverse complement strand
AGGGGTAATTGGTAGTGGAAGCTGGGCAACGGCAATTGCCAAAATGTTGCTGGAAAATATAGGGCAGATTAACTGGTTTTTCAGGAAAACAGAAACCATTGAAAGTTTTAAGGAACTTGGCAATAATCCGCGCTACCTGCAAAGTGTGGAATTTGAAACAGACAGAATCAATTTTTACAACGATGTGGATAAAATTGTGGAAGATTCTGACATTATTGTTCTGGCAGTTCCCTCCGCTTTTTTACCTGAAATTTTGAGCAATCTGAAAACTGACCTCAGCAGCAAATATTTTTTATCGGGCATAAAGGGAATTGTAACCCGCGAAAACCTTCTGGTGGTAGAATACCTGAACAAATATTTTAATGTCCCGCATGAAAGTGTTGGGGTAATTGCCGGCCCTTGTCATGCCGAAGAGGTTGCACTTGAAAAACTTTCGTATCTCACTGTGGCCAGCATCGATGAAACAAAAGCAGCCAATTTTGCCCGGCTTATTCAAAGCCACTACATCTACACTTCAACTTCCGATGATATTTGGGGAACAGAATAGACTTCGGTAATAAAAAATATTATTGCCATTGGCGCCGGAATTGCCCACGGACTGCGTTATGGTGACAATTTTCAGGCGGTGCTGGTTTCCAATGCCATTCAGGAAATGAAACGATTCGTGGATACTGTTCACCCCATATCCCGCGATATTAAAGATTCGGCTTACCTTGGAGATTTAATGGTTACAGTCTATTCCCAGTTCAGCCGTAACCGGTTGCTGGGAACACTTATTGGCAGGGGTTATTCGGTTCGCAGCGCTTTTCTTGACATGAACATGGTGGCTGAAGGGTATTATGCATCGAAATCCATTCATGAAATAAACCAGAAATACCAGGTGTACATGCCCATTTGCGATACGGTTTTCAGGATTTTATACGAAAATGCGTCACCAAAAAAAGAGATGACCCAGCTAACATTGAAATTGAGTTAAAACAGGATCGGCGATTTGAAATCGCCGGTTTTAGAATACACGGAGAGACTCTCACGATGGAATCGTCTAACTGAAATTATATTGAATAATTCGCCTACGAAATGCGCGGTTCGGAAACCGCGCCACCCTTATCGCATTTCCTTGTAAGCATTTATCAACCCATTTGTAGAAGCATCGTGTCCGGTAACAGGCTCGTCACTTTCCAACTCGGGTAAAATTTTGTTGGCCAGTTGTTTGCCCAGTTCCACACCCCACTGGTCGAAACTGTAAATATTCCAGATAACACCTTGTACAAAAATCTTATGCTCGTACATGGCAATTAACGAACCCAACGTGCGTGGCGTCAGTTTTTTAACCAGAATGGAATTGGTAGGAACATTTCCCGGAAAAACTTTAAACGGTGTCAATGCAGCAATTTCTTCATCCGGTTTTCCGGCAGTTTTCAGTTCGGCAACTACCTGGTCTTCGTTTTTTCCCACCATTAACGCTTCGGTTTGTGCAAAAAAGTTGGCCAGCAGTTTTTGGTGATGGTCGCCAATTTGATTGTGGTTAATAGCGGCGGCAATAAAATCGCACGGAATCAGTTTGGTTCCCTGGTGAATGAGCTGGTAAAAAGCGTGTTGCCCGTTGGTGCCGGGTTCACCCCAGATAATCGGTCCGGTTTGGTATTCTACCTGTTCGCCATTTCGGTCAACATATTTTCCGTTGCTTTCCATGTTTCCCTGCTGAAAATAAGCAGCAAAACGGTGCATGTACTGGTCGTAAGGTAAAATGGCCTCGGTTTCGGCACCGAAAAAATTATTGTACCAAATTCCGAAAAGCGCCAGAATTACCGGGATATTTTTATCGAATTCGGTGTTGCGGAAATGGTTATCCATGGCATGAGCGCCCTCTAAAAGCTGAATGTAGTTTTCAAAACCAATTCCCAAAACAATGGAAAGTCCGATGGCCGACCAGAGCGAATAGCGGCCGCCTACCCAGTCCCAAAACCGGAACATGTTTTTTGTGTCGATGCCAAATTTGGCCACTTCTTTTTCGTTGGTAGATACGGCCACAAAATGGTTTTTCACGAATGCCTCATCTTTTGCCTCATTCAGAAACCAGTCGCGTGCCGTATTGGCGTTGGTCATGGT
>JAZBNQ010000328.1:0-14504 GCA_036350775.1 Mariniphaga sp. | reverse complement strand
ATTATTCAGGGCAATGTAGTTATCGGGATCCAGTTCAACTGATTTGTCGAACAATTCAAAAGCTTCCTTCATTTTCCCTGATTTATATAGTGCTTCGCCTTTTATCATCAAAAACTGGCCTTCCATCCTTTTATTATCCAAAACGTACATAAGACCTTCGTCAGAAACAGTTACCGTTTCATCATATTTTTCGAGTTGCAGGCAGGCCACGGCATTCAGAAAATATATTTGTGGCTGGTTGGGAAACAAATCCATGGCCTCGGTACTGTGTTTGTACAAGCTTTGCCAATCCTGCAAATCGTTGTCAATAAACAGCACTCGTTCCCAAAGTATATAATCGTTTTTTTCAATTTCGAGGGCTCTTAACAATTCCGTTCGTGCTTCTTCCAGTTTACCGCTTTTTAAAAGGCTTTCGGCTCTTACGGTATAAACAATGTGCTCGTTGGGATGGATTTGCAACAAAATATCAATCAGTTCATTTTCCTGTTCAGCCTGAATACCGGACTGAGACGGATTTGACGTCAACATCATATAAAGCTGAAGTTTGGTCTGCAAATCAACATCCTCGCTTTGGAAACCCTTTTTTGTTTCCTCAAACGATTTTTCTGTTTCTCCGTTTTGCAGGTAATAATTGGCCAGGGAAAAGTGAACAAACCCGTTTTCAGGATCAATTTCCTGTATTTTCCGGTAATATTTCAGCGCATTAACTGAATCGCCCTGGCTTTGAAATAGATCGGCCATTAATCCGTAATATTTCGGATCGTCAGGATTGCTTTCAATCAATTTTTCAATTTCAGCGAATGCTTTTTCCACTTCGCCATTCTCAACATACAATTGTTGTTTTGAAACCGAAATTTGCTCATTTACACCTACTTTTTCTTCCAACTTGTTATAGGTTTCAATGGCCTCCTGAATTTTGTTGGCATTGGAAAGTAAAGCTGCTTTCATGTATAAAAATTCAAGGTTTTCAGGTTCATTTTGCAACAGCTTGTCATAGATTAAAGCAGCATCGTTAAAGCGCTGGGTTTGCTGATAAATCTGGGCCAGCAACAAACGGTACCATTTATTGTCAGGATTAAGCTGAATGGCTTTTTCCAAAAGCAGGGAAGCGCTTGTAAAATCATTATTTTCTGCATGTATGGTTGCCAGCTCATACATGGCAGCCGAGGAATTTGGATTAATTTCGAGGCACCCCGATAAAAGCTGAATGGCCTGTTGCGGATTACCAAGGCTTTTTTCTTTAAGCGCTTCCACAAACATGAAATCAAATCGCATTTGTTTCTGCTCTTCTATCGGAAGCTCCTTCTCATTTATTTCAATTTCCTGATTTTCAAAATCTGACGCACTGGTATTTACGACGCTTTTTACTCCTGAACAGGCAAATATTAAACCTGGCAGCAGAAACATCAGCATCCATTTTATCATTTTTTTATTCATATTTTTCAATCCAATTTTCAAAAGAAATCACTTTGGAATTTCATTCATTTTACAGGAATTTAAACGAAAAAAGCGGAGTAAAAATTCTCCACACTTTTTATTAATTTTTTCCGGTGTGTCCAAATCCGCCTGCTCCTCTTTGTGTTTCGTTCAGCACTTCAACCAAATTCCATTCCACAGTTTCGTGCGATGCAATAACCATTTGGCAAATGCGTTCGCCATTTTCAATAACAAAAACTTCGTTGGAAAGATTTATAAGAATCACCCTGATTTCGCCCCGGTAATCGGCATCAATGGTTCCCGGGGTGTTTAATACCGTAATTCCCTTTTTAATGGCCAGCCCGCTTCGAGGCCTTATTTGGGCCTCGTAACCTTTTGGCAACTCAATATATAAGCCCGTTGGAATTAGTTTCCGTTCAAGCGGTTTTAAAACCACCGGTTCATTTAAACAGGCACGCAAATCCATTCCTGCCGAAAGTTCAGTACTGTATTCAGGCAACGGATTATTCGATTCATTTACTATTTTAACAAACATTAATCAGCTTTTTAAAAGACCCGCTAAGATAGAATTTTTAAAACAGACCTCCTTGGCATTAACAATATTTATAAAATTAAAGGTATGATTCAATGATTTGGTTAACAATCAGATAATCATAAAATCGGTCATCAGGTCGTCTGAAACAAACAAACCTTTTCTGGTGAGGGTAAAAATGCCATTGTTTTTTTCCATTTTTCCGGAAATTAAAAATTTAGCGGCTTCTTTTTCAACAAAACCTGCATATTTTACTCCAAACCTTTCAGAAACTTTATGAACAGAAATTCCCCATTTGGTTCGTATCCGGGTCAAAATGTACTCGTTAAACTTATCTTTTTCCGAAAGTTGTTCTTCTTCAAACCACGAAAAATTATTTTCAATTCCACGAATGTATCCATCAACATGTGCAACGTTCCAACGTCGTGAATCCCCGTTAAATGAATGGGCAGATGGTCCTAATCCCAGGTATTTTTCGCCTGTCCAATAAGCTGAATTGTGTTTGGAATACCATCCGTTTCGGGCAAAATTTGAAATTTCATATTGTTCAAAACCCGCCTTTTCAGCTTCATCAATTAAAATATTGAACTGTTCAATACTTTCATTTTCAGATAATTCTTTTAAGGTTCCTTTTTTTAACCAGGTATAAAACGGCGTGCCCTGGTGGTAAGTTAAATGGTAAGCAGAAAGGTGAACCACCGGAAGCCTGAAAATTTGCTGCAAGCTGTTTTTCCATTCATGAAGTGATAATCCGGGTAAGCCATAAATGAGGTCGGCACTGAGGTTTGAAAAGCCGGCAGATACAGCATTTTCTATCGCCTGAATGGCTTGTTCTGTAGTGTGCCGTCGGTTCATTTTTTTTAAATGATTATCCTGTAATGATTGGACTCCAATACTTAACCGGTTTATTCCCAAATTTTTAAGTAACAGCAGATATTGTTTGGATAAGTCGTCAGGATTGGCTTCGAACGTAATTTCGGCATTGGGTATAACCGAAAAATATTCATTTAAAAAATTCATTATAAATGACAGTTGATTACCTGATAACACCGATGGAGTTCCTCCTCCAAAATAAATGGTTTTAACCGTTTCATTTGCCAAATAATATTTTTGCAGGGCCGCTTCTTTTTTTAACGAAGAAAGAAAAATATCTGTTTGTGTGGTATTTACGGTTTTATAAAAATCGCAATAGTAACATTTTTGCCGGCAAAACGGGATATGGATGTAAATTCCTGCCATAGATTTTGTTACTTTGCACCATTAAAAATACAATGGATGATATTTAAAATATTTTTAAAACCCTTAATCTGGTTAGCAATAATTTGTTACGGACTATTTATTCCTGCGAGTGGGCTACCAAAAAAACCCTTTTTAAGCATCCCTCATTTTGATAAACTCGTCCATTTCGGGTTGTTTTTTGTTTTTTGTCTTTTACTTTTTGTGCCATTTAAAAAGCTAAAACTAAACCAATATTTGTATGCCCCGGTTGTTTCCTTATTCTTTGCAGCAGCTTTGGAGGCTTTTCAGCAAATGGTATCATCTTCGAGAAGCAGTAATTTATATGATTTTATAGCCAACAGTGCCGGAGTTGCAGCAGCAACTTTTTTCTTTTACTTCTTTATTTCGGGCAGAAAGTGGGAAAAATATGCTTAATATTCTAAAGATCCGACCTAAAGTTTCACCAGGTCTTCGTATTTTTCAATATCTTTTCCTACAATTTCCAGTGTAGTTCCCTGATAAAACCGGCCAATTTCATTGCGTAAACTATCGTACTGGGCATGTACCGGGCACAGCGGTTTTGATGAATCATGCGTACGGCAAGGCTCCAGTCTGATGAGACAATTTGTAAAAAATTCTTCCCCATCAACTTTTGTAACAATATCCCACAATGTAATTTGGGAAGACGGTTTCGCGAGGGCAAATCCACCATTGGGTCCTTTGGTTGAAACCAACAATTTTTGTTTCACCAGGTTTTGCAAAATTTTTCCTAAAAACGGTGAGGATAGTTTCAAATCTTCAGAAATTTTTTTGATGCCAATCATTTTTTCCTCTTTAGAAAATTTCGCCAGATAAATGAGAGCCCTCACGGCATATTTACAAGTATTAGACAGCATATCAATTATTTTTAATTCGGTTTCAATATAATAAAAGTTCGATTATTAATTACTTAAAGGAATTTTTGCAATTCTTCGGGCATGGCGACCTCCTTCAAATTCGGCATTTAAATAAGCTTCTACAATGGCAATGGCTTCCTTGTCGGTAACAAATCTTGAAGGAATGGCACAAATGTTAGCATTGTTGTGTTGTTTTGCCAACGCACCTATTTCAGCATTCCAGCATACCCCCGACCGCACATTTTGGTGCTTATTGGCCGTAATGCTAATGCCCTGACCACTCCCACAAAAAGTTATACCCTGTTCATATTCACCACGTTCAATTGCTTCAGCAATGAGATGGCCAAAGTCTGGGTAATCACAAGATTCATTTGTATAACAGCCAAGATCTTTATACGGAATGCCTTTTTCCTGAAAATATTTTATTATAACCTGTTTTTTATCGAAACCGGCATGATCACTGGCAATGGCTATGATTTTATCTTTAAAATTTTTCATTCGGACAAAATTAATACTTTTTGATATTTAATTCATTTATTTTGTCATATTTCGTTTAAATAATCGCTTTAACTGAGTTTTTTCCATTCGATAAACAGTAAAAATAAAAACAAATATTAGAAATGTGTTTAAAGAAAATTTAATGATAGCCGTTTGTGACGAAGATAACAGCGATAAAATATAAATAGCACCGGCAACTAAAAAATAGGTGCCAATTCGTTTTAAATTGTATGGAACGGGATAATATTTCTGACCAAAAAAATAAGAAACCAACATCATAACTAAAAAGGCAACCAAAAGCGCTGCAGCTGATCCTTTGTAACCAAATTGCGGAATTAAAATATAATTGAGTGTAATGGTAATTATAGCCCCCATAATCGATATATATGCTCCATAACGGGTCATATCGGTGAGTTTGTACCACAGCGAAAGTGTAAAATAAATTCCGAAAAACAGGTTGGCAAGCATAACTACCGGAACCACGGAAAAGCCTTCTTCATAATCTAAAGGAATTATTAGTTTTATCACATCAATGTAAAGCATCATTCCCAGAAAAATCAGCAACCCGAATATCACAAAATATTTCATGATTTCAGCATAAATATTTTTATCGTTTTTACTTTCGGCCTGGGAAAAAAAGAAAGGTTCAAAAGCATAACGGAAAGCCTGAATAAACATGTTCATTAAAACCGCAATTTTAACCGCAGCTCCATAAATACCCAGTTGTTTCATGGGTAGTTTTTCTTCAGGAATTAGAAATGGAATTAAAATTTTATCGATTTGCTGAATTAGAATACCGGTCATTCCCACAATCAGGATTGGAAAAGAATACCTCAACATTTTTTCAAGAAGTGCTTTGTCGAAATAAAAGGAAAACTTGAAAATTTCAGGCAGCAACAACAAAAGTGTAATAACAGATGCCAGTAAATTTGAAATAAAAACATAGCCTACACCAATTTGGGGAGAATATACAAACCGCAGTATTGTATCGGGATTGTTTTCCACCAGTTTTGGGCAGAGCAGCAGAAAAAAAAGGTTGAAAGCAATGTTAAAACCGATGTTAATCATTCTCACCACTGCAAATTTTACAGGTCGGTTATTCAGCCTCAAACGGGCAAAAGGAATGGCAGTAAAGGCATCGATGGCAAGAATAAACCCAAACCATAAAATGTACTCGGGATGCTCAGGGTATTGTATCAGGCTGGCTAACGAATTTTTAAAAAGAATAATTAAAACCAAAAACAGCAATGAGGAAAAAAACAGTGAAATCAGCGAAGTAGAATATACTTTTTCGGAGTCGGAATTTTTGGAGGCAAACCGGAAAAAACCGGTTTCCATTCCGTAAGTTAAAAACACCATAAAAAATGCAACGTATGCATAAAGGTTGGTTACAATTCCATATTCTTCAGGAGCAAACAAATTAACATACAGTGGCATGAGCCACCAGTTTAAAAACCGGCCAACAATGCTGCTCATCCCATAAATGGCTGTATCTCCCGCTAATTTTTTAAATGGATTCAAAAAAGTACAATTTTAAAACAAAGATAGTATTCCTTTGCATTCCTTTTCTTCAATTGCAACACTTCCTTTATTTATTAATTTTGGAAAAAAAACAATATTTTTATCAGGTTAAAATGCGTAATTAAGAATTTTACATGAAACATTCGATATTCCCTTTTGTACTAATCTGTTGTTTGTTTATTACTTTTTTTTCGTGTTCAAATAAACCCAAACGTTCGCGAAAACCGGTTAGCACCATTACAATTTTGCCTCAGGCTAAAAATTATATTTACGGAAACAATGTTTCAATTCGGGTGCAAACCAAACTCAGGAACGGAGAAATAGGTAACATTAAACTTTTTTACCAGGGCGAACTGCTGCAAGAAACCAGCGAACTTGATTTTACTGTTTCCAATGTAAAACTGAACAACTTGGGTAGAAACACCTTAAATGTTACTGCAACAAAAACCGATGATGTGAGTAATTCACGCTCAACTACTTTTAATGTTGTTTCGGACATAACACCTAAAAAGTACACTTATACCACATTAAAAGATTATCCGCACAACCGTAAATTTTATACCCAGGGACTCGAATTTTTTAACGGATTTATTTATGAAGGAACTGGAGAAAACGGATCCTCTGGTTTGTTTAAAGTGAATTTGAATACCGGAAATACCATTTCAGAGCATTTACTTGATGATAAATATTTTGGTGAAGGTATTACAATTTTAAACGATAAAATTTACCAGCTTACCTACCGTGCCCAAAAAGGTTTTGTTTACAACCTCAGCGATTTTGCAGTAATTGACAGTTTCACCTACAAATCGAAAGAAGGTTGGGGCCTGACAAATGATGGAAACTATCTAATTATGGGTAATGGAACACACGAATTAACCTGGCTTGATCCTTCAGATTTTTCTGAAGTCAGGAAAGTTCAGGTGGCCAACAACAAGGGAATTATTAATTATTTAAATGAGTTGGAATACATTAACGGAACCATTTTTGCCAATGTTTACACTACCAACCTAATTGTTCAAATTGAACCTGAAACAGGAAAGGTTATCTCTGAAATTAACCTGGAAGGAATTTTAAATATGTACACTAACCCGAGCGATACTATCGACTATTTAAACGGAATTGCTTATGATGCTGAAGGAGAGCGATTTTTTGTAACCGGAAAATGGTGGCCACGGTTGTTCGAAATTGAGTTGGTTGAATCAGAATAAAGTTGGGGAATCTCCGTATTTAATTCGTCCAAGGTGTTTGTAAGCTCTTTCAGTGGCCTCTCGTCCACGTGGGGTGCGTTTTATAAATCCTTCCTTAATCAGAAATGGTTCATAAACCTCTTCAATGGTTCCGCTATCCTCTCCCACTGCAGTAGAAATAGTTGAAATACCCACCGGACCACCTTTAAACTTATCGATTATACAAAGCAAAATACGGTTGTCCATTTCGTCCAGTCCATGCTGGTCAATGTTCATCGCTTTAAGCGACGTTTTGGTAATTTCTATGTCAATATTTCCATCGCCTTTAACCTGTGCAAAATCGCGTACACGCCGCAATAACGAATTTACAATACGAGGTGTTCCGCGGCTTCTTCCGGCTATTTCAACCGCAGCTTCATTACTTATTTCTACATCGAGGATGCTGGCAGACCGTTTAACAATGCCTGTTAAAACGGTATTGTCGTAATATTCAAGGTGCGAATTAATGCCGAATCGTGCCCGCAACGGAGAAGTAAGCAAACCTGAGCGGGTAGTTGCCCCAATAAGTGTAAACGGATGCAATTCGAGCTGAATAGAACGGGCGCTGGGCCCTTTGTCAATCATTATATCAATCCGAAAATCTTCCATTGCCGAATAAAGATACTCCTCCACAATGGGCGATAAACGGTGAATTTCGTCGATAAAAAGAACATCTCTTTCTTCCAGATTGGTTAGTAGCCCGGCTAAATCACCAGGTTTGTCAAGCACCGGACCAGAAGTAATCTTTATTCCAACACCCAGTTCATTTGCAATAATGTGCGATAAAGTTGTTTTTCCCAATCCCGGAGGACCATGAAGCAAAACGTGATCGAGTGATTCGTTTCTCATGGAAGCTGCCTGAACAAAAATTTTCAGGTTCTCCACAATTTGCCTTTGCCCTTTAAAATCGTTAAACGACAATGGCCGCAATTTGCGGTCAAGCTCCCGTTCGTTGTCAGGATAAAAATCTCCTCTTATATCAAGGTCTTCGCTCATTTTCCCGAAGTGGCAAATTGTTCAATTACAGCATATAACTCTTCGGGAGAAAAGGGTTTTGGCAAATAATCGTTCATTCCCGCCTGTAAACATTTGTCTTTGTCATTGTCGAGTGTATTGGCTGTTAGCGCCACAATAGGAACTCCTTGTTTAATGCCCATACTTTCTTCATACTTACGAATATCTGCAGTAATTTCAAATCCGTTTTTTTCCGGCAGCATAATATCCATCAAGATTAAATCGGGCGGATTATTTTTTACCTCTTGCATAGCATCGCTCCAAATGGCAACACAAGTAACTTCATAGTTGAATTTTCTTAAATGAAAACTCACTACTTTTTGATTTAACAGGTTGTCTTCAACTAAAAGTATTTTCAATTTCTTCTGTATTATTATTATATATACTATTAATTAATAAAAATGTAATTAATAATATCCTGTTGATTGCTGTTAATTATTAGTTTTAATTTTTTATAAAGATAGGCTTCACTTTTAATCTTCCAAAATATTAACATGTTCTTTTGCTCTATCCTTTTTATTTTCAGTTCTTAAATTAATTTTTTAACACGTGTTTATAACATACTTGCACATTTGGTTCATCTTGTGAACCGGTTTATTTTTTGTGGATATATTGAAAGTACTTTTCACCTAAATTTTTTTCAAGTGTCAAAAATAATATTATTGTAGAAAATTAAGAGGGATGCAAATATTGTTTTAAAAGATTATTTTTGTTTTTTCCTCTGTTTTTGAAACAATTACTAACAATTAATAGTTTCTTTAATAAGCTGGATAAAAAGAATTTATAAAATAATGACAGAAAACTTCAACATACTTGTTCATAAACTGAATACTTTTAGGTTTAAATACTATTCTTTTAAATTACTGAAAGGTATTATTCTTACTTTTTTCCTTTTATTGGCCTTGTTTACAACCTTTTCATTAATCGAGTACTTTGTTTATTTGTCTTCGGAATTAAGAAAAGTCTTGTTTTTTGGTTTTATTTTATTTGGAGGTTTACTCACCTTACAGTTCATTTTACTGCCGCTGCTAAAGCTCCTGCACATTATAAAACCCATTGATATTAAAACCAGCTCGGGCATTATTCAGAAACATTTTAAGGATATAAAAGATAAATTACTGAATATTATTGAGTTATCTGAAATTAATGATCCGATTTATTCCAATGAAATTGTTTTGGCAAGCATTGATCAGAAAATTAATGAATTAAGTGTTTTTGATTTTAGCAAGGCTGTTCAATTTAAAAATTTAAGGCTCGTACTCGGTTATTTTTTAATAAGTCTTTTATTTACAGCTACTGTTTTTGTTGTAAATAAATCGATTTTTACCACAGCTCCGCAGCGTATAATTCATTACAACACGCAGTTTATTAAACCGGCTCCTTTCGAATTTCAACTTTTAAACACCGAATTAAAAGCAAAAAAAGGAGATTCATTTAAGATAAAAATGGAGGTTAATGGAGAAGAACTTCCACAGGTTGCCTATATTAATATTGAAGGAAATAATTACCTGATGAAAAATACTTCGGCAGGTATTTTTGAGTTTGAAATGACTTCAGTAATTAACCCGGTAAACTTTTATTTTACTGATTTAAAATTCAACTCTGAATCCTATTTTCTGCAATTACTGCCAAAACCAGGTATTAATCATTTCGATGTAACAGTAATTCCGCCCGCTTACACAAGTCTTCCGGTTCTGAAACATGAAAACACAGGCGACTTGCAGGTTCCACATGGAACATTGTTAAAATGGAATTTTCAGGGCATCGACATAGATACACTTTATATGGTTCTTTCAGATTCGGTTACTATTGGAGCACAAAAAAATTCTTCAGGATTTCAGTTGGAAAATCAGTTTTTTAGAGCTTCAGGCTACAATGTATTTATAAAAAATGATTTAACTGAACCGGAACTTGCTTTTTCTTACTCAGTTGATGTTTTACCCGATCTTTACCCTGAAATAAAAATTGTGCAGGTGCAGGATTCAATGCAAATTACACGTTTCTTTTTTAAAGGAATCATTGGCGACGATTATGGATTTTCAGCATTAAATTTCCATTACAACGTTAATAACAGCGATTCGGCTATTTCCATTCCTTTCGTAAAAAGTATGATTGACCAGGAATTCTATTTCAGCTTCGATTTTGCTGAAGTTGCTATGCAGTCAGGTTTGGTTTCTTACTATTTTTCGGTTACTGATAATGATGTGCTGAATAACTATAAAACCACAACTTCTGATAATTTCATTTTTAATCTGCCAAATCGTGAAGAAATTGCTGCAAACGAAAAGGAACAGTTTGAAAATCTGGAAGAAATGTTGCAGGAGAGCGAACAACTGACCAGAGAAATTCAGGATGATTTGGAAAATCTTCGGTTAAAAAACATGGATACAAATGTTTCTGACTGGGAAAAATCGCAAATGGTAAACCAAATTCTTTCCAAACAAAGCAAATTAGAAAAGTTGTATGATAGAATTAAACAGGATAATGAAAAGCTCAATAATTATCTGAATTCATTTAATCAACAAAACGATGAAATAAGGGAAAAACAACAGCAAATTGAGGAATTACTAGATGAAGTTTTTACAGATGAATTGAAAAAATTACTGGAGGAATTTCAGAAACTTGCTGAAGAGTTCGATAATAATAAACTGAATGAACTTACAGAACAAATGAATTTCACGTATGAAGATTTGCAGAAACAGCTTGATCGAAATTTGGAAATGCTTCGTAAAATGAAGGTTGATCAAAAACTTCAGAATGTTATAGATGACCTGAACAAGATGGCAACCGAAGAAGAAAAAATGGCCGAAGATGTAAGTGAAAAATCAAATTTTGATGAAATTCAGGAGCAATTGGAAAATCACAAAAATGAACTAGAAAATTTGCAGAAGGAAATAGATGATGCTCTTCAGTTAAATGAAGAACTGGAAAAACCCATGAATTTTGATGATTTTAGTGACGAGTTTGAGGATATTGAAAAAAGTATGGATAACAGCCAGGAAGAACTTCAGAAACAAAACCGCAGAAAATCAGGTTCAGGTTTAAAGGAAAATTCAGAAAAAATGAAAAACACGGCATTTGCCATGCAACAGATGCTTAACTCCAACACCATGCAGCAAAACATGGAAAATATTCAAAACCTCAGGCAAATTTTGAGCAACCTGGTTTATTTATCTTTTGAGCAGGAAAACGTTTTAAACGGACTGGCAGGAATTAATTCCATTGATCCTGTATTAAATGAACTGAATTTGCAACAGCGAAGAATTAAAGATCAAAGTCGTATTGTAAAAGATTCGCTTTATGCACTGGCAAAACGAACGCCTCAAATTAACAGTATGGTTAACAACGAATTAATTACATTGGAATTAAATTTGAATAAAGCCCTGGATGAAATGACCGAAGGTTTATATCCAAATGCCAGGGCAAGCCAGCAATTTGTAATGACAGCTTCAAATAATCTTGCACTCATGTTAAATGAAGCACTCGAAAACCTTGAAGAACAAATGGCCAATGCTCAACCAGGCGACCAGCAATGTGAAAACCCGGGACAAGGTAAGTCGGGAATGAACATGCTTAAACAAGAATCGGAAAGCATTAAACAGCAACTTCAGCAAATGATTGAACAAATGAAAAACGGCAATCCTCAAAACATGAATCAGCAAATGGGACAGTCGCTTATGCAGCATGAAATGATGCAACAAATGTTGCGTGAAATTATGAATAACGGAAGTGTGGGAAGTGATGCCAGAAAAACGTTGCAGGAAATTGACAATTTGTTGGATCAAAACAGAAAACAACTTATGAATAAAAACATTAATGCCCAGATGATTTCGCGGCAAAACCAAATTACCACTCGTTTACTTGAGGCCGAAAAAGCTGAAATGGAACGTGAATTTGAAGATGAAAGACAAAGCCGCACTGCTGAAGATTTCCAAAGCAATCCTGCCCAATTTTTTGAATATCAAATTCGTGATAATTCAACATTGGAATACTTGAACCGTAATTCGCATAAGCTTAGTAATTTTTACAACAATAAATACAAGCAATATTTGAATAATATGCAAATAGAATAAAATGAGAAGTAGCCCTAAAATACTGGCCATTAAATCTGATAAAAAAGAATTGGAGAAATTGGAGAATTTTCTTTTTCAAATATTCGAAAAAGAAGAACTTCCAAAGGCATGTTTTAATAAAGTTTATCTATGTATTTCAGAGGCTGTAATTAATTCCATTGAACATGGGAACAAAAATGACAGGGAAAAACAAGTTGACATTCAGATTGATTGTATGAATGGAAATATTTGTGTTGAAATACATGATGAAGGAGAAGGGTTTGATTTTAAACATATTGAAGACCCGACTTTAAATAACAATATTAGAAAAGAAACCGGTCGGGGAATTCACATTATGAAATCCTTATGCAGCAATCTTGAATTTCGGAATGATGGTAAAAGTGTTGAGATAAAAATTGATGTAACGTGATTAAAGTATCATTCTTTTTTGAAGAAATTGAGCCCATAAAACTGCATAAAAAAGTAGTAAAAAACGCGTTTGATTTTATAATTAAAAGTGAACAAAAATTTCCCGGAGAGATTTCTGTTATATTTTGTTCCGATAATTATTTATTAAAAATTAATGAACAATACCTTAATCACAATTATTATACTGATATTGTTACGTTTAACTATGTTGAAAATTCTGTTATTTCGGGAGATTTATTTATAAGTGTTCACAGGGTTGATGAAAATGCCAATCAAATGGGTGTTAATTTTGATGAAGAGTTATATCGTGTTATGTTTCACGGTATGCTTCACCTTTGCGGATATAATGATAAAACCAATGCAGAAAAGAAAGTGATGCGTGAGAAGGAAGATTTTTATCTGGGAAAAGCGGGTTTTAGAAAGGAGAAAAAATGATACCAAAATATGATGTTATTGTTGTGGGAGGCGGCCATTCAGGATGTGAAGCCGCTGCTGCTGCAGCTAATTTGGGGTCAAAAACATTGTTGATAACAATGGACATGACAAAATACGCTCAAATGTCTTGTAATCCGGCTATGGGAGGGATTGCAAAAGGACAAATTGTACGTGAAATTGATGCTTTGGGAGGCTATTCCGGGATTATTGCCGATAAAACCACTATTCAGTTCAGAATGCTTAATCTTTCCAAAGGACCTGCTATGTGGAGTCCGCGCGCTCAAAACGACCGGATGCGGTTTACTGAATTATGGCGGGAAACACTTGAATCAATCCAAAACCTCGATTTGTGGCAGGATGCGGTTATTTCTTTAATATTGGAAGATAACAAGGTGAAAGGCGTTCGAACAAAAATAGGTGTTGACTTTTACGGGAACACAGTTATTTTAACAAACGGTACTTTTCTTAACGGATTAATTCATGTTGGTTCTTCTCAAATGCGAGGTGGGCGAATTGGTGAAGCTGCATCATATAATATTACCGAGCAATTATTCGATTCAGGCTTTAAAACCGGGCGGCTAAAAACCGGTACCCCGGTTCGTATTGATGGGCGCACCATCGATTTTTCTAAATTAACCGAACAAAAAGGAGACAAAGCACATTTTAAATTTTCTTATCTGCCAGGAACAGAATCAAAACTACAACAACGTTCATGTTGGATAACTCATACCAATCCAGAAGTTCACAATGAATTGGAATTGGGGTTTGATTTTTCACCTATGTTTGACGGGACCATTCAGAGTACAGGCCCGCGTTATTGCCCCAGCATAGAATCTAAATTAGTAACATTCTCCGAAAAACAACAACATCAATTGTTTTTAGAGCCCGAGGGAGAATCTACAATTGAATACTATTTAAATGGTTTTTCCTCTTCGCTTCCCTGGCAGGTTCAGTATAAAGCCATGCAAAAAATTTCAGGTTTGGAGAATGCAAAAATATTCAGGCCAGGCTATGCTATCGAATACGATTATTTTGAACCTACTCAACTTTATCATACACTTGAAACAAAATTGATAAAGAATCTCTATTTTGCTGGTCAGATTAACGGGACAACAGGATATGAAGAAGCCGGAGCACAAGGAATAATGGCAGGAATTAATGCACATTTGCGTTGCCATTCCCCGGGACAAGAATTTGTTCTGAAAAGAGATGAAGCCTATATTGGTGTTCTAATCGACGATTTGGT